>JBFGLD010000396.1:0-5843 GCA_041576335.1 Anaerolineae bacterium
GGCGGTAACCGGCATCTCCGAACAGATGTACCGTGAAATCGCTAACCTGGTCACAGCCTTACCATCGCTTGAGGAAGCTGCGGGGGTGGCACCCACGGAGGGCATACCCCCGGCGCCAGTAATTGAGATGTCCCGGTCAGAAGCTGTAGCACCTGAAGAGACCCAAGAGCCCTCAGCGGAACTCCTTCTGACGGGGCTCGACGAGACCATAACTGCTGAAGACATAGACGAGGCAGTTGACGTCGGCAGAACAGTTGAAGGTGAAGACTTTGACCTGGGCTGGGATGAGGAGCTCACGGAAGAGGAGCCGGTTAGTGAAACGGTTGTAGACGCGGAAGAGCGGCCGCCAGAAATCGCCGCGAAAGCAGACCTGGAAGAGGCGTATTATGTCGAAGAACCGGCAACCGTCGAGCGGACCAACTTCCAAAGCCCCTGGATCTCAATGGTTCTTGGCGCACTGCTCGGCGCTGTTATTGCCCTAGCTCTTTTGTTTGTCATAAACGGTGGCAGCTTGATCGTCTCCAACAATCCCAAAGTGGTTGAATTGGATAGTCAAATATCGGCCCTAAAACAACAAGAAGCCACCTTAAATACGGGGATAGATGCCTTAGATACGGAGATTGATACCTTAAACACGGAGATTGATGCCTTAAATACGGAGTTGAGTCAATTTACTACGTTAAATGATCAACTACAGAATAATCGAGCTGAAATTGAAGAACTCAAACAGGCTCGCGACGACGTGCTCGAACAGATAAGTTCCTTGAAAGCCGACAACGCCACTTTAACAGATCGCGCGGCAAGCATGGAAGAGAAAACTTCGATGGTGGTCGACCAGTTGGAAGCCGTGGAACGAGAGGGCAAACAACTTCGAGAAACACTCGACGAACTGCAACTAGATACAGGCCGTTTCGACGAATTCCTGAGTGGGTTAGGCAATTTGCTGCAAACCGTTCGAGAAACTTCCGACTCCGGCCCGTCTGAGAGCAGCGAAGCAACGCCGGCGTCAGAAGAGGCTGTAGCCACTCCAACCCCGACGACTATGCCGACTCCCACCGACGTGCCGATCGCGACGCGTACCCCTCGCCCGACGCGAACGCCTACCCCAACGCCAGAGTCGTCAAGCAACTAGTCATAATCTTATTCAGCAGTCTAGCGAAGCAGTGATTGTGCCGCTTGACCTGGACTTTTCTGGGGGATACAAATTCTAATCGAAACTAACCTTAACAACGCTTCACCGTTATTTATACGCGGGTGGAGTTTAGCGGGGTCTTGCTTTTTGCCCGCTACTTGAGTGATCTCAACCGGCTGTGCTCAGGTGAGCAGGCATGTTAGGCGGAAATATCGAGAACCATTGCCACATTCCCCGACATGGAGTTTGCTTATCCAACCCAACGTTTTTGCCAATGTCGGATCGAAGATCGTAACGACCCGATCGTCAGGTCACCGGCTGTGAACGCCAGCGTTCAGGAGGCAAATATTCACTCGTCCCGGCTGCGCTTGATGGCTGAAGGAGCCGGCAAGAGGTGCCCCTAAATCTGAAAGTCTGTTAAAGTTTGCTGGAGAATCGCGGAGAGAGCATGGTTAGCCAACGTCTTGAACGATTACTCGAGTCGGTAATTCAGGCTAAAAAGATTCTTATTCTTCCCCATAACGACCCCGACCCTGACGCGATCGTTAGTGCCGTCGCACTACGCTACCTGCTGGCGCAAAAACTTGGGATTCACGGCCAGATTGTCTACCGGGGAATCATTGGGCGGGCGGAGAACAGGGCCTTAGTACGGTATCTAAACTATCCCCTCCGCCCCTTAAAGACCAGCGATTTGGATCAAGCTACCCATGTAGCCTTAGTCGACACTCAACCTAGCGCCGGGAACAATGCCTGGCCGGCCTCATTCAGAGCTACGATCGTGATCGACCATCACCCCTCGCGTCAGAGAGTCGCAAATGTGAGTTTCGCCGATATTCGCCCTGAAATTGGGGCAACTTCAACCATCATGACCCAATACCTCCGAGCTGCCGGCCTTGATTTGCCTTCATCTTTAGCTACAGCTCTATTTTATGGCATAAAAACCGATACAAAAGGATTGAGTCGCAGTACCGATCCGGCCGATGCAGCCGCCTACCTCTATCTTCAACCTCGTCTTGAAGTCGAAAGTTTAGCTGAGATTGAGCGGGCCCAAGTTCCGGCAGCCTACTTCAAGAGTTTCGTCGATACCTTGGCCGCTACCCGCGTTTACGGCAAAACTGCTATCTCGTATGTCGGCTCGATGGAGTATCCGGACATGGCTGCCGAGATGGCCGATTTACTCGCCCGATTAGAAGAAATCGAATGGGTAATCTGTACGGGGGTCTATCAGATGACTCTCCTTTTAGCCGTGCGCGCACCGGGACGGCGTGGTGACGCCGGGCTCTTGGCGCAGGCAATAGTTGGAACAGAAGGGGCGGCCGGCGGGCACAACTCCATGGCCGGAGGGCAGATTCCGCTGAAAAGTAATGACTTAACCCGGATCCTTGCCCAAATTAGACAGCGTACCCTAAATCATCTAAGTATCGGATCCAATACGGTCAGCCAGTCTCTAATTTGAGCTGATCGAGGAGAATCCCAAATCAATATACTTCCGCTTTGGCATCTGGTAATTCTGATCGCCCTGCGGCATCAATTAAATGGGGATGGCAAAATAAAGTAATGGGTATAATTATCATTTATGGTGTTCTGGGCCTGGTTGCGCTTTTTCTGCTGCGGGTAATCTGGTTGGCGCGGCAAGATCAAGCCTATTCAATCTTTGCCCTGCAAAGAGAAAACGCCCGGCGCGACTTGGTTGCGGCCACGTTTGGCCTGCTTGCAGTCTTGGTTCTTATCGGCGCGACATATTACCTCAACCAAACCCTGGTCACGTCGCCGGAACGTCTCCCTGCCTCGCCTACGACCGTGGCCCAGGCTGCAACGCCAACACCCACTGCCACGCCTTCGCCTACACCGTCTCCCACCCTGACACCCAGTCCAACGGCAACACCGACAACCGCCCCTACCCAAACACCTATCCCAACGACCAGGCCCACGTCAACATCAACACCGACCGCGGCTATCATTCCCGCGACGCCCACGCCGGACACATCAAGAGGACTGCCGCCAAACTGTCCTAATCCGGGAGCGAGGTTTACTCAACCCGGACAAGGCGCCCGGGTTGAAGGCATTATCGAAATTCAGGGGAGCGCTTCGATCGAGATGTTTGACTATTATAAGTTTGAACTGCGCTTCTCCGGTGGGGAAATTTGGAACTACGTTCAGCACTATACCCAGCCTGTTACTGATGGCGTGTTGGGCACGTGGAACAGTGATACGGTGCCTCCGGGCGAATATGAATTTAGATTGGTTGTTGTCAATCTTACGGGCAATTATCCGGAACCGTGTGTCATCCGGCTGGTCGTCGAATAGAAAATATGAGCTGCCACTTGGTTTAGCGTCCAATCTCGAAAACTAATTCTTGTAAAGATGGAGCTACTTGAGCTATACTCCTGGCACCAGTATTGTAAGGAGAATCTTAAATGCCAGTTACGGCCATCGTAGGGGCGCAATGGGGTGATGAAGGGAAGGGTCGCTTGGTCGACGCCCTGGCCGAAGCCATGGAATGGGTCATTCGCTTTCAAGGAGGCGATAATGCCGGGCATACGGTCATTAACAAAGCGGGTGAATTTCGGCTGCACCTAATTCCCTCCGGTATCTTCTACCCCCATACGAAATGTTTGATTGGCACCGGCTGTGTGGTCAACCCGGAGACGCTGCTTGAAGAACTGGAAACCTTGGAAACAGCCGGCGTCGACACGCGCAACCTGTTTCTCTCCGAGCGGGCCCAAATTTTAATGCCTTATCACCGCACGCTGGATGGCCTGCAGGAGCTAGCTTCGGGCAAACAGGCCCTCGGTACCACCAAGCGGGGTATCGGCCCAGCCTACAGCGATAAAAGCGCCCGCCGAGGCCTGCGCCTGGGCGACCTGCTTCGCCCCGAGTGGCTACAGACTCGCCTGGAGCAGGCGGTTGCTTTCGCGAACCGAGAATTGACTCATTTTGGGCATGCTCCGGTCGATATGGCCCTACTTAACGAGCAATGTCACATCTGGCGCGATAAAATCGGGCCGCGGCTGATTGATCCATTGCCGGTTATCCGACAGGCCTATGAGCAGCAGGCCAATATTCTGTTGGAAGGCCAACTGGCAGCAATGCGCGATTTGGACTGGGGCATTTATCCCTATGTGACCTCGTCAAATCCCACGGCCGCTTTTGCCCCCATAGGGGCTGGCCTGCCGCCGCAAGCTATCGAGCGCGTTATTGGCGTGGTAAAAGCTTATACGACTGCGGTCGGCGCGGGGCCTGTGCCCACCGACCAGGGTGAAAATGTGACAGCACTATGGCTACGCGAAAAAGGTCGCGAGTTTGGGGCTACCACCGGACGTCCTCGCCGCTGCGGCTGGCTCGACGGTGTGGCGCTTAACCACGTCGCTTATCTGAACGGCTTTACCGCCCTGGCTGTCACCAAGTTGGACGTGCTCGATGGCCTAACCGAGCTAAAGATTTGTACGCGTTACCGTCTTCCGGACGGATCGATAATCGATCACGTGCCTGATACACCCACTTACCAGACCGTCGAACCGGTTTACGAAACCTGGCCCGGCTGGTCCGAAAATTCCACCAGCACGGCCCGGACCTGGTCCGAACTGCCCGAGGCAGCCCAACATTATGTAAAGCGAATTGAGGAGTTGGTCTCCGTTCCGGTGCGCTACGTCTCGGTGGGTCCCAAGCGTGAAGAAATGTTTGCAATGTAGCCCTGGTGCAAAATGAATAATTTTGTCGATGAACTCGTCGCCCTTATTGCCGACCGTAAGGTTAATCCAAAATCCGGTTCTTACACGAACGAACTATTAACTGACCCAACGAAAGCCGTGCAGAAGGTTGGTGAGGAAGCGACTGAACTGGTTGTGGCCGCCTTGGCTCAGTCGGACCAGCGCGTATTGGAAGAAATGGCTGATTTGATCTACCATTGCCTGGTGCTGCTAGAAACAAGAACCCTGAGCTGGGCAGATGTGGTCGCAGAGTTGGCTAAAAGACACCGTTCCCACCCAAAGCAGGCCTGAAGGCCATAACATAAGGGAAGAGCGGGACGGGTTGCAAAAATGTCTGGCTTGGGTACAATGTAAACGTTGACGTGTTTAACACTGTTAAAGGGCCGCCGACGTGAGCCTGATTGACCACGATCGCGAGATCGAACAAAAACAAAAGCTATTGCAGCAGCACCAACGCAATCTTCAATATTTAGAGCGGCAAGCTGTCCAATACGGATTAGACGTTCCTTTGGCTGTCCACAATGCGCTACTCACCGAGCAAGACGCAATTTCTACGCTCAAAAGAGATTTGGCTACTTTGGGGGTAACTTCCAGGCCGAAAGTAACCTGGCAAGCAGCCGTCATTGATACCGATGATCATTGGCGTCAAATTATTGTCAGCCATATTCACCGGCTTGGGGGCGTTGCGTTTGAATGTGTCAAGTTAACTCGGGACTGTCAACAAGCGATCATCGATACGTGTGCCGTAGCCATCGTGGGCATCCCGGCCCCGACCCAATCAAAATCTAATGTCTCCACCGAAAAAATTGCAAATTTGGGCAAGGCCTTACCTTTGATTCTAATGGTTGACTGGGACAACCGCGATGCCGCTATCGTTTTGCGCCAGGCGGTTCGTGGCTATAATATAAATGTTACGCCGGTCACGATTTTCAAAGAAACGTTTGACGTCGAGTGGTTTTCCAGGATCGTCCATCGAATCCTGACGCGTTGAAAGGCTGCCC
>JBFGLD010000397.1:0-5842 GCA_041576335.1 Anaerolineae bacterium
CACCAAGTCATCGTACTGGAACCTGGCCAGGGGCCGGCCGGGCTGCCGGCAGACACGCCCCTGCCGGCGATTAGGGACAACGGCCGGCTGATCTACGAAGCGGCCATTACCGGCTATCTGCGAGAGCTGGCAAAGTTTGTCGAAGAGTGGCGCATGTTCCAGGCCGATGCCTGTTACTTGGATCCGGCAACCGGCGAGACGTGTTGAAGGGCGGCAAGACCGCACTAAATGATAATGTTGGCGAAAGGGATTCCAATTATACACCCTTAGCAAAAAAGCAAGGTTGGGCGGATGGGTTGAAAATTTTTCTTGGCTTGCGGATTGGGATGCAAGGGGATTTTCTTTTGCAAGACTTTTTTCCCCAACTTTATTTAACAGATAGCAGCTGTTTTAGGCCGGCAGGCAAAGCAGGTTTTTGGCAAATGCGGCCCTTGAGCAATGGGTTGTTGGCACCGTTGGCACGGGGTTAGAGCGCCGGCGACCAGCGGTTTTTTAGTGAATAAATGGGGGGATTCCGTGACCGGGAGGGTGGATACCGCCTGTTCCGGGCAGGCCAGCATGCAGATGTGGCAATCTGAGCCAAAGCACAGCAATATTTGCAGGGTGAGGGCAAACGACGCGCCATCGTCCAAAAATTTTAGCGCGCCGGTGGGACAAAACTTGGCGCACAGGGTGCAGGCAGTACAGCGGGTAGGATCAATGTGGAGATTGGAGATTGGGAGATTAGAGTTTGATAATCGGTTGTTAGTAATTGGGAATTTTTCCACGATGGATAATATTTTAGCCCGGTGGCTAGGAACGGAATGGGGCAACCGCTCCGATACCGGCACCGATTTGCCGGTCTTAACCATTTCTACCCTTTCTTCCGTGGCGGCAACATCCTGGCCTGCTTGTTTTAAAGCGCCAAATAGCCCCCGACGGGAAACAGACGAATTAGCGGCATTGTAAACGGATCGTTCAACTGGGGGGGGTATCTCTGTTGCGTCTTTGGTTCGCAGTAGAACAGGGGCGCTCTCTTCCAACAGCTCGGCCCAGCTATTGGTCTCGTTCATAGTTTGACTAATGGCCGGATGTACTTGGCCCAATGGGCAGACGGCACAATGGGTATCGTCTAACCAGATTGCCTTTTTCTGGGTTGACAGCTCAAGCAGCGTAGCCGGAGAGAGAGCAGCCAGGCAGCGCTGCGTTTGCACTGCCTGCGGGGCGGGGCCGCGTTTGGGGTGGGGATGTTGGGGACAGACCAACTCCACCGGCCCGGCAGGGAGCGCAGCTACCGTTTTAACCAGTTTAGCCGACAGGCCATCGGGTCGGGTGAAGGCTTCGGTGGGGCAGCGATGCAGGCACAGGCCGCAGTGCAAACAAGCGCTGTTATCCAGGGCCGGTTTTTCGTTGGTGACGGTAATCGTGCCTTCTGCCGGGCAGGCATCGGCGCAGAGCGAGCAGTTAACCATCCGAAAGCGAGTATTGAGGCAGCGTTCCGGGTGCAGGGTGATGGCCTCACTGCTAGAGAATTTCTCGGTTAGAGTAAAAAGGCTATCCAGAGTGGACATATGGGGTACTCCTGTTGAAAATCAACATAGGGTTGGGATAATTGGGTCATATTTTTTCGCCTTTTTTTTAAAAGACGCTAGAGGTATCAAAGATTCTTAGCGTCTGACAGGCTTAAACAATTCTGAAACAGGGAAAGCTACCGGCTGGTCCATCAAACGATAGTATCGCTCTCCGGTGCAGGAGCGGCACATCAACATCCCTTCGTGGTGTACCTGCCGCTCGTTGATGATCTCCTCGCCACAGATTTCGCAGTTGACGCGGTAGCCATCTTTGCTCAAGATTTCCGCCAGCGACACGTCAAGCATTACTTCCTGAATAGTGAAAAGCTCCTCATCCGGGATGCGCTGGTAGCCCAGCAGATAAGCGTGCCAGCGACTTTCGGCCTTGGGGGCGTAAACTTTGGCCAGGGGACGGCTATCGGCGCTGGGCACAATCCGCACGGCCCGTCCGGTTTGGGTGTCAACAAAGGTAGCGGCGACTTTGCCAAAATCGAGCACCCGCATGCTGCGCCGCCCGATGCGGCAGCCGGTAGCTACGGCCAGCCCATCGATGAAGCAGCCATCAGTTTCTACAATGGTCAGCATGCGTTTGTCCTGTTGGGGAACGTCAAGCCCCAACCGGCTGCCGGCCAGCAGGCCCATGCGCACGCCCAACACCTGCCGGGGGCAGAGGTGCTGGTGCATTTCGGCTGATTTTTGTAGTAACTCTTTGAATCCGGTCATCAAATCACCTGTTTCTGTCTCGTTTTCCACGGTTGGGCTAGCAATATTTCTGAAATGAATTTGAAATCTTGCTGCACAAAGATTTTTGTGGCCTGGGCCAGATGTTTATAGAAGTCAGTGGTTGCGTGTTGTACTATGTTATTTGTAAATTTAGTAATCCAGCGGCCTAGATGTCTTTCCAAGAAGGCTTTCTGTTTTTCTAGATAATTGATGGCGCTCTCAGAGTCGGCTTGGGCAAAGACTTCAATCTCTTTGAAGATCAGGTAATAGACAAACTCCAGTTCAATGGCAATGTGGTCCGGCGCTTCTTTGATTTGCCCGGAAAGCTCAAGGCCGGCCTCTTTATACCGGCTTCTGGCGTCAAGGGTTGAAACGCCCATCACCTCCCGTTTGCCCTCCAGATAAACAGAGCCGTAGGGGGGCGCCAGTAGCTTGAACGGTCCTGCGAACAGGCTTGAAAAATCTATTTGCAACTGCTCAAGGTTTTGTCGGCTTTGCATCTGGGCCACATGGGGTTGGGTTTGCGGACACAAATAGTCCAGTGATGCTTGCAGGGCCGGGATTTTGAGCAGGGTATCTTCTGTTGGCGGGTAGTAGAATGTTGATAGCAATTGGTAGGCGTCGCACCGATTGCTTTGGTTATAAAGAAATGTATCCAGGTTCATACAACACCTCACAGATAGAGTGGTTTTATTGTACTCTGCCACAAAAGAGCAGACACAAGGCACCGGTCAACAGAACCAGTGCCTTGCGCCGGTTCAACATATTGAAGTTACCCCGGGGAGAGGTTACTCTTTTGGATCATACAAATTGGTTGCCGGGCCATTCACATGGCACCCCAGGCACACACGCCGGTCTACCGGGTCAGGAGATTCATCTGATGGTAGGGCAATTTCATAAGGCGCTTCATCTACGTGGCATTGAGAACAAGACATGTCTACCACATCGGCGTGAATGGTGTGGTAGCGTTGGTCAGATTCCATGCCGTACTCATCACCCACGTCAATTTCACCCGACCGGATTTGCTCGGCCAGGGTAGACAGAGAGAAAGCCCCCTCTTGCCCAACAGCCGGAGACACAATCACCCCTACCAGCAAAACAGCCAGCACGAGCGACCCAATGAGAATAAGGTATCCTTTGCGACTCATTCCAAATCTCCTTTGGTTTTCTCGTAGCCGCCCGGCTGGAAGCTACGGACGTAATAAACCTTTGGTTCGGTGCCCATATCTTCTCTAAGTCGGGTGGTGTTATATTTGCCGATAAGTTTGTTTACATCGCTGTCAGGATCATCCAAATCGCCGAAGATACGGGCATTGGTCGGGCATACTTCTACACAGTAAGGCAATTGGCCTTTACTTACCCGGTGATCACAGAAGGTGCATTTTTCTACAATGCCTTTGGGTCGGACGCCGGGCAGGGTCTCCGCTCGGTCCGGATTGTAGTAGGGGAGTACGGTTCCCCCAACTTCCTCGGTAACCTCTGCTGCCGATGATGTTCCACTAGGTATTAAGGCTGTCTCATCCTGCCAGAAGGTATGCGGATCGTCACCGTTGAAGTGGATTACGTCGTATGGACATGCCGCCATGCAGTATCTGCAGCCGATGCAGATATCCGGATCGTGCATAGTTATCCCCTCTTCAGCCTTGTACATCGCTCCGGTAGGGCAAGCGGCCACGCAGGGGGCATTGGCGCAGTGGTTGCAGAGGGTCGGTATATAATCGTACCTTACATTGGGGAACTTACCAACCGTTCGGGTGAACTTGCTCGACCAGGCAACGCCTTCCGATAGGTTGTTTTCGTTCTTACAGCCAATAATGCAGGCGCTGCATCCGGCACATCTGTGAAGGTCTATAACCATTCCATATGTCGTCACAATTCACCTCCTACACTTTCTCTATCTTAACCCGGGTGGTACCGTAGTAGGCCGAGCTTCCGCTCAAACGGTCGTAATCCGCCGGGATAATATCGTTGTTGTTGCCGCCTCTGGCCCTGATGCCGAACGCTTCAGCCGCCACCCGGCCGTAGGCCCAGTGCCCCTGTCCATAAGCCTTGGCCACCGTTCCGGGTCTGACCCCTTCCCACAGCTTGGCGGTGCACTCCAACTCGCCGGTAGGGGAGATCAGCTTGATTCTGTCACCGTTATTAATGCCAAGTCTTTCAGCATCCACAGGATTGACCTTGGCGACGTCATTCCACGCTTCGTCGCCGGGATCAACATCTCTCAACTCCTGATACCAGGGGCAGTTGGCGGACCGGCCTTCCCGGTTGAGTTTAGACTTGTAGTCCACAAAGACCAGCGGATATTCGGCCTCGCCGCCCCATATATAGGGTTCCTCGTAATGGGGCACAAAGGCCAGTTCGCTCCGGGCCTGGTAGTTGCAGGTTTCAAGAATGTCGTCCACCGTCGTCTCGTGCTTTTCCGCGTGTCCCTCCAGCGCTACCTTCAGGGTCTCGCTGTAGAACTCGAACATCTCGGTGGCAGTTTTCATCGCCCCCCACCGCTTCCGGAACGGGTAGGGGTCGGAGTTCCAGACGCCGGTGGAGCGGAAATCCTCCCAGCCGTCAAACTGGTCGCCCCCTTCGTACACCGCCGGATCCCACAATTTATGGGTCGCGAGCTTAAGGGCAAACAGGGCAAACTCCTGCTCGTTGGTGGGGGTCTGGCCGGTTTCCGGGTCTTTGTACTCCTGGTAGTGCCGCAGCAGGTTGTCAAAGCCGCGCTCGGCCAGTTTTTCGGCAATCAGCCAGGGGATTTCGGTTTCATCTGTCTTGACATCCCAGATCGGGTCGATGACCGGCTGAAGTAGCGTTACGTGGCGGTAGCCGTTGCCGTGAACTTTAACGTAGCCCCACTTCTCAAACATATGGTGCGTTGAGGGCAAGACAATGTCGGCAAACCAGGTGAACTCCGAGGCGTTGGTGGTGATATGCACCAGGAACGGTATCTTGGAGAGCGCTCGGTGCCATCGCTCGGTTTGAGGAGCAGAGAAGGCGAAGTTGTTCATATAGCCGATGGCCACCTTGATTTCGTTAGGGTCCTCGTTTAAAATCCCGTCCGCGGCGTTGTTGGTAACCACGCCGCCGCCAGATTTCCCTTCTGTCAGTGCCGGGAACTCTTTTGTGCCTCGATGGTCGATTTTCTTGTGCCCTTTCCCTTCGTTGGCAATTTCGTCCATAAAATCATCCGGCGCCGGAAAGGATTGAGTGTACTCTTTGTTGGCCTTTAAGGTTCCGCCGACATTATCCACTGCGCCCACCAGCCCGTTGAGAGCGTGGGCGGCCATACAGGCGTAGGCCCCTCTGACCTGCATCACCGGGCCGCCGCCCACCCAAGACATAGCCTGGGGCGCGGCCTGACCAAACTCTATAGCCACTCTTTTAATCTGCTCAACGGGCAAACCCGTTTTTTCTGCAGCCCACTCCGGCGTCTTGTCCTTTAGTTCCAGATTCCACCATTTGACCAGGCCGTGGGTATAGATCTCTTCAAAGGCATCTTCGCTGACCTCCTGGCCGGCCACAAACTGGTTGACGCCATCCTTGAAATCACCGACGAATGGCTTGTACCAGAC
>JBFGLD010000398.1:0-5840 GCA_041576335.1 Anaerolineae bacterium
CGTGTACGCGGGTAAAACTTTTCGACAACATTTGAAATAGAGAGGGGGGCAAAGCTAAGTTGGGCTGCTAAATCGGACGCCGTAATAACGTTGCATGAAGCGCTGCAGCGCGGTGTGGATCGCATCGGTCGTGATCGGCGTTTGCATCAAGGCCATATCAAAGACCAGTGCCTCGGGTGGTGCCGACCAGTCCGGGCAGTTTACCATGAAGATATGGCGAGACCCGGCCGCGGACGTAGATATTTTGGCCGGAGCTCCGGTAGATGGAATCAGCAAAATGTGATAAGCGTGACCATGCCACTTAAAGTGAAGCTGGGACTTAGTTTCCTCGATTGACTCAAGTCCAAGCTCCCGGCGAAGGCCGATTTCGGCAAAGTCCTTCAGCATCTGCTCGATCGCAGCGTCAACCCGGCGGGGCGACATCTTGCGCCTGACCCTGGCCATGGGGTAGATGACTCTAGCCGGGTTGCCTTCAACGACCGAACCCGGCGGGATCGTTTGGGTGACGACTGATTTTGAGTTAACAAAGCTCTCGTTACCGATTTCTACGCCGGGATGGATAAAAACGCCGGCAGCACACCAGACTTTGTCACCAATTGTGACTCCGGCCAGTTTAACCCAGTAACCCTCGGTGTAGGGCAAAAACGAACCGTGAGTAAAAACCATACTGCGCGGGCCTAGCGCCGATTGGTTGCCAAGGCGGACCGGTTCGTCGGCATTAATCAAGCTTTGGGGGCCGATGTAGCTGTAATCGCCAACAATGAGGCTAGAGGAGCCATAGATAAGGTTAAAGCTGCTGATCTCGCTGTGGCGGCCTAGCTTGACCTCGCCGTCGAGCTTGATCAAGGTTAAGGCACGGATGGCACTGTGGTCCGCCAGTTCGATCTGCCGCCCCATCACCGCCGAGAACCAGCCAATTTGTGCGTTCTGTCCTATCTTTGCCTGGCAGAACCATTTGAGGAACAGGTTTTTGAGAAACGGGGGACTAATAAGAATCAATCCAAACAGCAGGGCGCTCACGCCATTCCCTCGTCGAGTCCATCGCTCATCTGAATAAAGTTAGTATAGCGTCTGAGCCAATGTTCGGCAATTTCAGCCGGTGTCCCAAACCAAAAGTCGCCTCGATGCCATAAATGTGCCCACAACTGCTCGTAGGTTTGGGCCCAGCCGGGAAAGAGCGTCTCATCCAGCACATAGTCGTGGATATCGATGAGCAGGCAGCCGCCATGTTCGGCCGCCCGATCGGCCAGATCACCCAGCAGGGTCAGGCGATCGCCCGGGTTATCATCGCGCTGGCCGAAAAGCTGGTCGTCCATCCAGGCCGTGGGGATTTGCAATGTCTTGAGCTCCCGGCGTTGGCCTTGGTGATAGGGCAGGAAGGGATGGGACAGCCCGCGACGCCAGCCGAGATAACGATTGTGGAAAAGGGATGTGTCGTAGATTAAGCCCGCTTGCTCGTGAATTAATAGGGTTTCTTCAGGTTTCTCAGGGTTAAGATGCCAATAATGATGCCGGTTGCCTACCACAGGCTGACCGCTGACATCCTCCAGCTTTTGTTTTTCGGCCGAAAACTTTTCTTGGCTCTGGTAGGCCAAGTAGCTGGCGTGTAGGCCAATCTCAAAGCCTTCCTCACTTAAGAAGCGAAATAAATCTCGAAATTTTTTTGAGCTGACGTCGTAGAATGGATCTGGCGTACCGCCGGTATACTCTAAAAGCGAGCCTTGGCGCGGCACGAAGTAGAAAGCTGATCGCGTGTGCAAGCGCTTTTCCAGTTCAACCCAGGCCGGAAATTGCCAGTGATGCCGCCGGCCGGTGAGAACCGCTGCGGCGGGCCCGATCCCTCGCTGTCCCTGACGGACCAGAATCCGCATTGGCTCCAGCCAACGTATGACCTCAGGGTAATCCACATCGTGACCTACGGAGGCAGCGGCGCGTTTACCGTTGGGCCAGCGCGGCTCAGGGGCCTGGCAGCCCAGATCGCACAGCGTTTTTTCCAGCCAGTACATTATGTGTGAGGCCAGGGCCTGGGGTAGAACACGTTCACCAAGGATTGGCATGCCGTTCAAATCGAAAAAGCCGTGCTTATCTTTGGGCCAGTAACTTTCTTCCTGGCCTGTCGCCAGCCAGAATACGTCAAAGATTAGGTCACGCTCACATATTATTTGGCCTTCGCTAATATGGATTGGGTAACCAGAGGAGGCCTCACGTTTGAATTCAGGATAGGCCAAACCGTTGTGACGGGCAACGCGGCATAACCGCTGATCTGTCGGCTGGCTCCAGGCCTTGGGGTCGGCTTGAATACACAGCCGTGCCGCCGGGGCTTGTGCTGGTTCGCTGACATAGGCCACATCACAAGGGTGGTTAAGGGGCACCTCTTGCCAGGCCCAGCCGATGCCGGTTAGCAGCAGCCGCCAGACCCAGTGGATTTCAGGACCATACCGGTCGGTTAGGTTTGGATCAAGAGCGAGGCGTAGCTGTTTCATCGGGAACTACGCGGCCTGTGGTTTCCGCATCCGTTTATAACGGGCGTTGAATTGTTCCTGACCGCTGATTTCAACTTTCACCGGAATCTTAAACGAGGGCAACTTGTCCCGACAGAAAGTGCGCATGCGCTTTTTGAACCCTTGGCTATCCTCCGGCTCAAATAGATTGACCCGGGCGGTCACAATGTTACCGGTGATGGGATTTTTTTCGCCCATGACCACGGCATCCTTGACGTTGTCCATTTTCAAAAGCACACTTTCAACCTCAGCCGGGTATACCTTCTGCCCACCAACGTTAATAATCTCTGACTTACGGCCCAAAATACGGATGTACTCGCCGTTCACCTCAACCATATCGCCGGTGTTCATCCAGCCCTCTTTGTCAAATGGGCTCGGGGCGTTCAGGTAGCCCAGCATCGCCGACTGAGCGCGTACCCATAGAATACCGTCAACAACTTTCGTTTCAAAACCTTCGCCGCCAACTTTTACCCACAATGAGTTGTTGTCTTTCGATTTGGACCGAAGAATGCCCAATTCTGACATCCCGTAGGTTTGCAGCAGACGGGTGTTAGGCAGAACTTGGTTAACTCGTTGGAGGGTGCTTTCCGGCATCACTTCAGTACCATAAGTGACCAGTTTGAGCATGGATAGATCGTGCCGGCTGTAGGCTTCGGAAATGAGCAGCAGGTTCAGGAAGGTAGGAGAGGTGGGCAGTAGCTCAACCTTATGCTCGGCAATAGCCCGGCAGACGACATCCGGGTCTCGACTCCGGACCGAGACAACCGTGCCGCCGTTGGCTAGGGTGTAAAACATGGTATTGATCCCGCCGATGTGGTCCAGCAGGAGAAACGTCATAGTGCACATCCGATGACGCGGAACCTTGAACTTTTCCAACAACGGTGTAAAGTTGTGTAGGGCTGCCTTGCTTTTGCCGGTCGAACCGGAAGAAAATAAGACCAAACCGGGCTCCCCCGTCGCGCGGAGTTGTTGCGTGAGCGGGTTCGACGCCGTTACGTTACGGGTCTGCAGATGCCAGCCATCGGCGTCGTCGAAGGAGATTTCAAACTCTACCTCAGCAATGTCCAGAAATTCTTCGCGATGCACTTCCGCCGCTTCGGTCAAAGGCACTACAATCGTGCCCCGGTCGATCAAAGCCAGCAGGAGGGCGACGGCTTTGGGGGTGTAATCTCCGCGCAGGGCTACAACTTGACCTTGTTCAATACCATGTTCGTCGAAGTAGAGCTGCCAGCGGTCGACCAAATCCAATATTTCGCCGTAAGTTGAAACTTTACCCGCCCGAATCAAGGCGGGATCATGTTGCCACTGCGACATTCGCGCCAACATCCATGCGACTGCCTGCGTTTTGTGAGTTGTCATGAGATACCTCCCAGGTAGATGACTTGTCCAGTGATGTAATCGCTTTCCGGATTTACAAAGAAGTCGATAACGTTGGCTACATCCTCAAAATTTCCCAAGCGCTTAATCGCCAGCTGATCGATTATTAGGCCGATTTTTTCTTTCGGCACGCTGCGGATTAGGTCGGTTTCGATGGGCGTCGGCCCGACGACATTGCAGGTGATGCCAAATTCGGCCACTTCGCGGGCCAAAATCCGGCTGAACGTCTCGACGGCACTTTTTGAAGCAGCATAAACGGCCTCGCCTTCCAGCCGCAGCGGCACGGCCACGGTACTCAGGTTGACTATCCGACCGTAGCGCCGCCGCCGCATGAGCTTGGCCGCCTCGCGACACAGCAGGAACGTCCCTCGCAGATTCGTGGCCAGCACCCGGTCCACCGTTGAAGTCGGGGTTAGTAGGATGTGATTCATCGAGGCGATGCCGGCATTGTTGATCAGGATGTCGAGCCGTCCGTGCCGCTTCTGGATAGAGGAGAGCATAAACTTGACCTGCCCTTCATCGGCCACGTCCAGGCAGTGGTGGGTGTAGCGTTCGGGATCCGTCTCCCAGTCGGGACCGCTTCGACTGCAACCTTCCACAACGTTCCCTTTGCTTAGAAAATGCTCAGCCAGGGAGCGGCCAATACCTTTGCGGGTGCCTGTGATGAGGACGACTTTGCGCTCTTTGCTAGCCATGCGGCACTTATGCCTCGATCATCCGGCAAATATAGTCAGCCAGCGACCCGACCGATCGAAACGGGCTGTTTTTCTGAGACATTGCCCGCTCGTCGGCCAAAACCAGCGTGAGATCATACTCTTCCTCGAGGCGCTGCTCCAGGTCGACGACAAGCGTGACCAAACCCATTGAGTCGAGTAGGGCATCTTGGCCGATTAAATAAGTGTCTTCGCCGATCGCGCTTACGTCCGCTGAGTCACCGTTGGCCATAGCCAGAGCTTCTTTGACCCCGGTTTTCACCAGCTCAGCGACTTTATTGTAATTAAGACCAGTTCCATTGTGATGATTGTTCACAGTTGTTCTCCTGAGTTTGTCATGGTTAATTAGGCTTTATTCGCCGCAGTAGAGGTTGCAAGTCTAAACGTTGCGTGGGGCAAACTTTGCCGTAGATGCGGTTTGCTTGCCAGCTGCGGCTTGCTGTGTGCTGCACGTTAGTCAACCCTTCGAAACATATCCTAAACCTTTTATTGTTTGACGACAAGCGGCAGATAAATGAAGTCAAGGCCGGCACCGGCGCTTGGGACTGCGTTAGCCGCGAGTCGCTGATTAAAGTAACCTTGGTAGGTGCTGCCGATATTGCCGCCCGCAGGTAAGATAAACAGCCAATTCTCGACAACGGCCTGGTTATTGACGGCGGCGCCAAAGACGAAACCGGATTCGCCGTACGAAGCACCATCGCCCGTGGTGGCTGTTCCGTCACATTCCGTACTACTTGAGTTGTTGTCACAGTAATAGGTTGTGGGCGTGCCGCCCGCTTGGCTTAAGTCTGTGACTTGAATTGCTCGGCCACTCGTGTGGCTAATTTGGGTCCAGGTACTAAGGGTACTCGGCACGGCATCCGGGCTGCCATTGATGAGAACGCCCGCAGTGTTGGCGTTGAAAAATGTAGCGCCCGTTGCTGCACTATTTAGGTCGATCGAGGTGCGGATGCTGGTCAAATTGCCGGCGATGAGGGTGAAGGTCGTGTTGGCAGTTGCTTGAACCAGAGCAGGGTAGGCCAGAAATGTCGTATCTGACTTGGCTTGGTTACCGGCCACATTCTCCGCGGCTGATTGTTCGAGGATGACGCGGACCGGCCCGTCTTTGATTAGGAGGACACCCGGATTTGTCAGATCGTCTTCGTCCACCGTGAAGATGCCAAAGATGCCTGCATCGATAATGGCTCGCAGTTTGGTCCTGTCTAGAATGTTGGGACCGCTATTGAGGGTCAGATAGTTAAATCCGGGA
>JBFGLD010000399.1:0-5834 GCA_041576335.1 Anaerolineae bacterium
GACAACACCCTGACCGGGAATCCTGAAGCACTGGAGCGACTTGGGAAAAACTTACCGCGCTGCGGAAGCAAGGCCAGCTTCTATTGTTTCTAACTACCGGGCGTACTTTAGGTGAGGTGTTGGCAGGTTTTGAACAAGAGAATATTCCCCAAGCCGATGCCATAATCACCCAGGTTGGCACGGAAATATATGTTCCCCCGTATTCCGAGGATATGTTACCCCTGCCGGAATGGGACGTTTTTTTGCATCAAAAGTTCCGCCGCAACAGAGCCATGGAATTTTTGAAAGACGTCGAAGGGGCTGAACTGCAACCGGACTACTACAACACGCCCCTGAAGGTGAGCTGTTACCTGGATCGAACCCCTGATCCGGATATGGCAGCGGCACTCGTGGAACAGCGCGTTGCCGCCGAAAGAGACGCTTACCAGGTGGTGTGGTCCAGTGGGCGTCATCTGGATATTCTGCCCGCGGCAGCCGGTAAGGGCCAAACAATCCGATTTCTGATACGTTTTCTAGGTCTCTCACCGCACCGCGTGGTTACCGCAGGGAATGGCGGCAATGACCGGTCAATGCTAGAAGCATTTGATCATGCCATTATTGTGGCCAATGCCCAGCCTGAACTGCAGAAATTAAAAGAGGAAAATCCACAGTCCCCACTTTACTATGCCGAGAATTCGTTCGCGGCCGGTGTTGAAGAGGGACTCTACGACGTTGGCCTGTTTAAATAGCGCAGCGCTCCACTGCTGCCAAAACATCCTTGAGGATAGGCTTGCGGCTGAACGTCAGTACTTCCCCCGCCGATACGGCTTCAAAAGGGATTTCGGCCACGTTGGCGCTTTCGTAGACTAACAGGATCAAATCCTTACGCCCGGCCTGGCGAACCTTGGCTAACTTGCGCTGCAGATAATGCGGATGCCAGAAGCCGACAATCTCCAGCAATGCGCGTCGCCCGTCTCGGCGATGGGTAAGAGAAAAATCCGGGATCATGACCGTGTCACCTACCACGATCAGCTCATCTTCACGAGCCAATTCCCACTTTCGTTTGGTCCCGCCGTACTTGGCTTCGAACTCGGCGGCGAAATCGGCCTCGAGCTGACTGTCAAATGGGCCCGAGCCTTTGAAATGGGTGCGTAGGTTGGTCTGATCATCCAGAATGTAGCGAAGCGGTTTTTTGCTCGGCACTCCGGGCGGCTGGACGTCGGCCTCCATCTGCCAGCGTTGGCACAAGAGCAGAGCCGGCAGGAATTTGGCAAATTGCACCCCGTAGCGGATGGTCGACGTGACAAAAGGCGAAATCGGGCCGTGCAGCGTGATGTGGTAACCGCTTGTTTTGCCGGCGCTCGCCTCCGCCGGGGGCGATTGTAAAGCAGTGACTGCACCCACCCTGAGCGACTGGAGGGTGTACATAAGTTTAAACAGCTTAATATACTTAAAAATATCCTTGTAGTTATCGTACACGCGCAGCCTGACCTCGCGGGCCCAGTAAAGCAGTCCCCGGGCCAGCTCCAGGTTGTAGCGGGCAATCAGATCGCCGGGTGGGAGCGGCTCGCCCGGATCAAGTAGGATTTGCTCTTCGGCCAGGTCGGCGAAGAGATAGGTTTCTACTTGTTCCGGAAAAAGGCCGTATTGAGCGGCGGCTTCGGACAGCACTTGCTCCCGGCCGGTCAATGTGAACAGATCCTTTTTGTCGGTAACCGGCCCGCGTTGAAAGAGTGCAGCCCGCAAATCGGCGGGTTTGACCGGGGAGTCGCTGTCAACCGCCGAGGCAAACGAGCAGCGCGCCTCGAGCACCGCGGCCAATCCTCGAATGATAGGATAATCGAGACTGTCGCCCTCGTAGTCGCGCAGCGCCTCGGCTAAGGTCCCGCGACTCTGCCCCACGTGGCGCTGAAATAGGGCGGTTAAATCAGTACCTATCGTCAGATAATGGTAATTTGCCGGAAGTGGACGCGTTGAAATTTGGTCACTACGGACATTCAACCGGGGCCGGATGAGTTCAGACTTGAGCATCGGTCATTTGAGCTAAATTTTTTCCCATATTTTGTTTGTCAATTTTACCTGCTCTTCAGAACTGCCTGAATGATCCCATGATACCCGCGCGCTGCGGCATACAATTGCTCCAGCTCGATGTGCTCGCCGGCCATATGAGCGTGGCCCTCGGTCGAAGGGCCAAAGCCGATGGTCGGGACGTTGGCCCGGCCGGCGCTGTAGGCAGCGTTGGTGCAGAATTGGTAAGCCCCGAGTTGAGGATTTAGCCCCGCCGCCTGCAGGCCGGCCAGCGCCGATTGTACAAAGGAATGACCGGCGGATAATTTCCAGGCCGGGAAAAACTTAGGCCCGCGCAGGGTTGCTCCGGTGTAGGTGATGTGCTCACCCTGGGCTATCGTCACCTGAAGCCGCTCCAGTTCCGGCAGCTGCCTGATCGGGCTCAGCACGCTGTCGATCGTTTCTCCGGCCAGCAGCCGCCGGTCGTAGGTGACACGGCAGCGGCTGGGGATAACCGAGTAGCCGGGGTAGGGATCGGAGATAATGTCGGTTAGGGCCAGGAGGCCCGAGCCGAGCAGCGGATCGGTCGGTAGGGGTAGGGCCTCGACAGCCTGCACCGCGGCCAGCATCAGATGAACAGCGTTAAGACCCAGATGCGGTGTCGAGGAGTGGGCCGGCTTGCCGATCGCCTCCAATTGAATTTCGGCCCGGCCTCGACCCCCATGATTCAAGTTAAGGTTTGTTGATTCGCCGATAACTACAAAATCGGGCTGAACCTCATTCATCACGGTTTCGAGAGATATCCCCTCCATAACTTCTTCCATCACCGTGGCGCTGACTGCTACCCGCCCGGCCAGCTTGGATTTATCAACCGCCGCTGCCGCAAAAACCATAGCTGCCAGGGCGCCTTTCATATCGGAGGTACCCCGACCATACATCCGCTCGCCGAGGATCTCGCCGCCAAACGGCGCGTGACTCCATGGGACACCGGGGGCGATACCGACGGTGTCGCAATGTGCATCCAGCAGCAGCGTCGGACCCGGCTGCGCACCTTCGACAAAGCCGATGAGACTGCCGTTGGCATCAGTGCGGACTTGATCATAGCCCAGATAGCGCATCTCCGCGGCCAAACTTTCAACCACCGGCTTCTCCTCACCGGACAGGCTTTGGATTTGTACTAAAGCTTGAAGATGTCCGGTTAATGCCTCGAAATCAATGTTTGTATTCATACGCTCACAGGGTCGAAACTTTCCAAACGCTTACCTGCTGGCCGGTTAACGCGCTCTTATTGATTATTATCTGCTTGCTCTACAATTCAAGCCCCGTCGGTCCGGAGGGTGCGTCCCAAAATCTGGGAAAGCACGGGGGGCGCGGGGGTATCCCCCCGATTCTCTCCTGGTTTGCCCAATTTCCTAAAAATTGGGACACACCCGGTCCGGACTCCATAAATCAACTTGATATTACTGTAAGTCTCCGTTGGCTCAAAGCGACGTCGAGCTTGACGAAAAGGCCGGCCCTTTCATCTTGGTTTAATTTTTATTTGTTATATTACCAAAATTTTCTTGAGTATGAAATGCTTTTTACACAAAACCTGACTTTGCAGTAATATTTGTAAATTTGACTATTTCGGCTGAAAAGCAGCGATGCTTACCTGCGGTGATGCAAAATTTCATAAAGACGACTTCATAAAACACCTGGAATATAACAACTACAACGCATACAGGAGACTAGATAATGAACAATCCCGCTGTCAAACATCGTCCGCTCATCAGGCAGTCTGCCAGGGTTCTTATACCCTACCTCTCTGTGATTGCTATGATGGGGATCTTAACTAGCATCTTCTTAGTTATTGAAGATGTTTCAGTCCGCAGAGGGCTTTTTGTAGTCAGCGTTCTCTTTGGGCTTGGAATCTCCGGCCTGTATGCCAGTTCGTTCGAAGCTGCGCAACGTAAGCAGGTTCTCGATCAGCTTGCGCGACGGAGTAGTCTTACCTGTAGAGTGGGCAGCCCCCTCCTTGGTTCCCCGATCTACCTCACCGGTACCCATCGCGGAAGGGTAGTGACCCTTTATCACGATCGGCCAGGCCGGTTTCAGTTAGACTCAACCCGTATCGAACTTATTATAGAAAACCCGGCAAGGGCTTCGTTTCGGCTGCGCGGCCCCATTCAACAAAGCAAAGCCAGCGCCGGTGATGACGTGACGAACAGCATGATTTCGGCCGCCGGTCTTCGTCAGGTTGGTCACGAAAAACAATTCCTCGTTGGGGGTTCGCCCGTGCATATGACGACCAATCTGTTCTCATTCGGGAAGCTGCAAGATAGCCTGCAAAGGCTCACGAGGTCGGTCAGCATCGAACTGGACAAAGAAATACTTTATTTTGAACATCCCGGGCTCTTGACTGATGCTGAATATCTGACCGGCATCCTGAACCTCCTCGCCGATTTGGCCTGTGCGCTTGAACAGAGAAGCGGCGCGCGGCTAAGAATGCTCTCGGCGGGTGTATAAGCGGGCCTGGCTCACCCAGAGCCGCGCTTGATCCGTCGGCAACCCGGATTATTTGCTGCGATTCAAGTAAGCGATGGTTTTTTCCAATGCCTCGGCCATGCTGAAGCTGGGCTGATAGCCAAAATCTCGCCTGGCCCGAGAAATATCATAATAATGGCTCATGGCCAGTTCGCTGGCGAGAAAGCGGGTCAAGCGCGGTTCGCCTTTAAGACGGGCAGTGCGATAGGTTACTTCTAACAGAGTGCCGATGGCCCGGGCGACCGGCAGGGAGACACGCCGTTTTACGGGCGGCAGGTTGAGCCGCGCCAGCAGGTTATTGAGCCAAGGCCACAAGGCTACCGGCTCGTTTTGGCTGATAAAGTAGACCGATCCTGCCACTGCCGAACCGGACTGCAAGGCGTCGGCAGCCAACAAATGAGCCCGGGCGGCATCTTCAACATAGGTCAAATCGACTTTGTTGGTGCCATCGCCGACTTGAAAGATCTTTCCGGCTCGAGCCCGGGCAATGATACGCGGTAAGATTTGGGTATCGCGCGGTCCCCAAATAAGGTGAGGGCGCAGCGAAACAGTGAGCAGCTCAGGCCCATTGGCCTCAAGCACGAGTCGCTCAGCCATAGCCTTAGTATGCGAGTAAAAATTTTCAAAATGGGTTGGATAAGGGAGCGACTCATCAGCCCCCTCGTGCGGCTCATTGTTGAAGACAACGCTGGGGGAGCTGGTATATATCAACTTGGCGACCCCCTGTGCCCGGCAGGCCTCAACGACATGTTTGGTGCCGGCCACATTGGTTTGGTAAAAGGAGTCCCAACTGCCCCAAAAGCCGGCCCGGGCTGCCACGTGAAAAACCACGTCCATATTCGCACAAGCCGCCTTAATCTCCACGGCATTACCCACGTTTCCGCGAACCAGCCTGGCTCCAATGCGTTCTATTTCGGGGTAATAACCACGGGCAAAAACAGTAACTTCATCAGCGCGCGCTAATAATTGCTCGACGATGTAGTGGCCTAAAAAGCCGCCGCCGCCTGTAACTAATGCTCTCATTTCGTTTAATTGACAGTCCTTCAAAGCATCCCGGCCCGTAAGACCCGTGGCGTAAGATAAACGGAATATGCTCTTCACCGCTGGTGGAAAGGAACTTTTCCTAATCGCACCGTTATGCCAGCTGCTTCTCAGCCCACAAAGCCAACTTTTCGCGCTGAATTTTGGCGTTGTGGCGTACGTCCACCGGAAACGAGTCGCGAAACATCACATCCTTAATGTGGCGCGTGTGCTCATGCTCGTTTCCCAAAGCTAAAAGTTCGTTAATGAGCTTTTGTTTTGCTTGGGCGGCGGGTGCCAGGCCC
>JBFGLD010000400.1:0-5826 GCA_041576335.1 Anaerolineae bacterium
GGCACGGGGAATAGCGGAGCCGGGGGCGAGCGCCGCAGTTTGCTCAAATGTAGCGAGGGCTTGTTCGGGATGATCGTTTAGAATATAAGCTTCCCCCAACTTCAAATGAGCTCTAAAGTCGTCGGGATTGTTTGCCACTGCTGTTTCGAGGGTGGTCATGCTGCCGGCTGGATTGTCGCTGCGCTGAAAAACTTGACTTAGACCAAAATAAGCCGGCAGGTAATGGGGATCAGTTTTGAGGGCTGCTTGGTACAGCGCAGCCGCATCGTCAAGGTGATCCTGGCGCATCGCCTGGTCTGCCTGCTGCGATAACCGGGCGGCCTGCCGAAATTCGGGACTGTTTGGGTCGCCGGGCTGCGGCTGATCGTCGGACGGCTGCAAAGCAGCTTGATCTTGATCGATTCGCAAATCAGGGCCTACGGCCTGGCCGGCGACCGGCTTGCCGGCCGGTTCGGGCAAAGTTCTGTTGGCCCGTCGCCACAAAAGCAGACCGGCGAGCATGACGATGACAATGAACAGGGTCACAATGCCACCGGCCAAGCCCCACCACGGCATGCGATTATTTTTCCTGATTGGCGGTGTGGCCTGCGGAATTGCCGCAGAAGTCGAAGGCATCTGGGGTCCCAACGTTTTTTCGATTGTTTCCAGCAGGTGTTCGGCAGTGGCAAAGCGGTCACTTGGATCTTTGGCCAGGGCTTTGAGTAGAAGGCGCTCCGCAGCCGGGTCAATATCCGGGTTAAGGCTGCTTGGCAGCGGCAGGGGCGAATAAATGTGGTCGTGAACCGTGGCGAAGGGGGTATCGGCGTTGAAAGGCACTCGCCCGGTGAGCATTTCAAATAAGATAACCCCCAGCGAGTAAATATCAGTCCGGCCATCGAGGTCGCTTATGCCCTGGGCTTGTTCCGGGCTGATGTACTGCGGTGTGCCCAGCATCATATCTTGGGAGAGCGTACTTTCGCCATCCTGCACCATGCGAGCCAGACCAAAGTCGGTTACAAAAATTTGCCCGTCTTGGCTTAGCATAATGTTGCTGGGTTTTAGATCGCGGTGAAGAACACCCTGCTGATGAGCATAACCAATGGCCTGGCAAACGGGGCGCATCAGTTCTAAAATTTCTTTGGGCGGCATAGCCCTACCATTCATCTTGGGTTTGAGTGTGTCTCCCTCGACAAAGCGCATCACCAGGTATGGCTCGTGCTTATACTCGTTGAAATCGTAGATCGGGATAATATGGGGATGTTCTAACTTGGCTACAATGCGCGCTTCCCGCTTAAATCGTTCAAAAAAGTGGGAGTCTTTTTTGAAAGCTGGGTGCAGGATTTTGATGGCAACAAAGCGGTCCAGGGCAGCGTGATATGCTTTAAAGACGGTTGCCATCCCGCCGCTACCTAACTGTTCGACAACGCGGTAAGGGCCAACGTTTTCGCCAGGTGAAATTGACATAGGTGTTTCTCCATTTGTCTTGTCAGGGGGTGTTTACCTGATCACGTAATAGTTTTTCGTCAGAGTCCTGTAAATAAAATTAAGTTGTTAACTATCTTATTATAAGGAGTGAGGATGAAGTTTTCAATAACCATTTATGACTAGGGTGCCTTTACTATTGGCGGCTTCAGCCGCCGACCGCGTGGGGTTGAAGCCGCCCCGCTACAGCAGGCGCAAACAGGCTGAAGCCCGCTAAACCAGCCTGCTTATGCGGACTTTTCCTGTTGTAGCCTGATGGCGCCTGTGCCCTTTGGGTATTAGCCTCAGGTGGCGTTATATCTGCGATTGTAACGTGGCTATTACCGAAGGTTCAAACCGATTGTCATCCATCTATGGGCGTGATACAATAAAGTCGGCCAAAATGGAGTTTTCCGAAGCTGCAGCAGACGCGTATAGACCGCGGGTTCAATAGATGGTGCGGGGCTGCCTGTAATTAGAGGTAAAATATTATGCTCAAAGCGGTTATTTTTGACGTAGGCGGGGTACTTATTCGCACCCATAGCCGGGCAGGGCGAGAGAAATGGGCAGCCATATTCGGCATGAATGCCCGGGAATTTGAAGATTTCGTTTTTAACGGCGAGTCGGGGCGTCAGGCACAATTGGGACAAAAAACCGAGCAGGCACACTGGCGCTGGCTGGGCACCCATTTTGACCTGGAGCCTGAAGAACTGACCGCAATGCACCGCGATTTTTTTGCCGGTGACAAAATGGACGAACTACTTGTAGCATATATCCGGCGGTTGCGCCGGGCCGACTATCGCACCGGTTTGCTGAGCAACTTTGGCGATAGCGCCCGCCGGCTCTGGACGAAAGTGTATCCGTTTATCGACGTCTTCGACGGCGTTGTCGTCTCCGCTGAGGTGGGGCTGATGAAACCGGATCCCACAATCTATCATCTAGCTGCCGAGAGCGTTGGCGTCCACGTCGAGGAGGCGTTATTTGTGGACGACTTTATTGAAAATGTCGAGGCTGCGAAAAGGGTTGGCATGCAAGTTATCCACTTTCAGAACCCGGCGGGAGCTCTACGGCAGTTAGCCGCACTGACGGGGGTAACATAGATGCGCCCGGTCAGGGTCAGGCGCAACGTGTCGTCCGACACCTGAGCCAATCAATTGATTGAATTAATTGCGAATTAGCAGGCCCTCATTCGAGGCCGGGCACGGGAAAATTCTCACAAAGCTCGGCAGTCACGTGGCGTACATCTTTTAACACTGTTTCGTTTCTAATGTCGAAGAGTACCTTTAAAATTGAATTTCCAACCACTTTCATCTCGCTTTTACCAAAACCGCGCGTCGTCACGGCCGGCGTTCCGAGACGAATACCGCTGGTCACGCGGGGAGGTTTAGGGTCAAACGGGATGAGGTTCTTGTTGACGGTCACCCCGGCCCGTTCGAGCACGTCTTCGGCTTCTTGGCCCGAGACGTCTGCCTTACGCAGATCAACTAGCATGAGGTGATTGTCTGTACCGCCGGAGACAAGTCGCAGCCCGCCGTCGCTTAATGTTTTGGCCAATACCTGGCCGTTATCGATGATCGCCTGCTGATAGGCTTTAAATTCAGGCTGCAACGCTTCTTGAAAAGCAACGGCTTTAGCGGCGATAATGTGCATGCAGGGCCCGCCTTGAATACCCGGAAATACAGCCCGGTCAACGGCCCTGGCATACTCTTCTTTACACAAAATCAGGCCGCCTCTGGGGCCACGCAAGGTTTTATGGGTGGTCGTGGTTACAACTTCGCAGTAGGGAATGGGGTCGGGATGAAGGCCAACCGCAATCAAACCGGCAATGTGAGCCATATCCATTACCAAATACGCGCCGACACTATCGGCGATTTCGCGTAGGCGAGCGAAGTCAATCGTGCGAGGATAGGCGCTGGCCCCGGCTAGCAGCATTTTCGGCTGGTGCTCTTGAGCCAGGTCAGCAATATGATTGTAATCAAGCTGTTCGGTTTCGGGTTCAACGCCGTAGTGGACAAAGTTATAATAGTGGCCCGAATAATTGATCTTCATGCCGTGAGTCAGGTGCCCGCCGTGGTCTAATTTAAAGGCCAGGACCGTGTCACCGGGATTGAGCAAGGCCATATAGGCGGCCGCATTGGCCTGAGAGCCAGAATGAGGTTGCACATTGGCGTGATCCGCGTCAAAGAGTTTCTTGGCTCGTTGGCGGGCTATTTCTTCGACCATGTCAACATATTCACAGCCGCCGTAATATCGATGACCCGGCGTACCTTCCGCGTATTTGTTAGTTAAAACGGATCCCTGCGCGGCCAAAACGGCAGCGCTTGTATAATTCTCTGAGGCAATTAGTTCAATTTGATGGCGCTGTCGATTTCGCTCAAGCCGAATCACTTCCAATATTTCAGGGTCTACCTTGCCCAATATTGCGTCGGCATTTTCTATTCTGGCACTTTCAGCCATGCTCAAACTCCTATAGTTACCTTACAAAAATAGAGTGACAAACATTAGAATGGGCTCAACGATTTCCGCCGAGAAGGGCCTGCATCTGTCAAACGCGGCATAAAGAAAGAAAGCCTGGTTATACCAGGCTCTACAGTGGGCGGTACAAGACTTGAACTTGTGACCTCCACGATGTCAACGTGGCGCTCTAGCCAACTGAGCTAACCGCCCGAAAAGCAATGGGATTATACCATTTGACCTAAAATGTGCAAATGTTCGGCTATTTTTCGAGCAAGTTCCGGGCGTAAAAGAGGTGTCGCCTGAAATCTATCTTGTTTGTCTGTACCGGCAATATTTGTAGTCGAACATATTTTCAACTCTATGCCCGGTTTTGTCGAAAATGCTGAAAGATTGCTAAAATAGCCGTCAAAAGAGCTCGCGGTTAGTGAAGCCTTTGTTTTGGTCGTAATAGTTGTTGGCTATGAGGTAGATAATTCATGACGGATGACAGTCGAACCAGCTCTTCATTCATACCGGCTAACCCGCTCACGGGTAAACGGGTGAGAGACAGCCAAGTTACCTTAAGCCAGGTGATGATGCCCGAACACGCGAATCCAACGGGGAATGTTCACGGCGGGGTGATTATGAAGTTAGTTGATGAGGCAGGCGGTCTGTGCGCGATGCGCCATGCTCAGCGCCAGGTGGTTACCGTGGCCATCGACTCGATGACCTTTCATTCTCCGGTACACGTGGGCAATTTGGTAACGTTTCAGGCCAGCCTTAATTGGGTCGGGCATACGTCGGCAGAAGTGGGCGTGCGCGTGGTAGCCGAAAATCCCTTAACCGGTCAATTTACCCATACCAACTCGGCTTTCCTGGTCTATGTGGCCTTAGACGAAGACGGCAACCCCACGCAAATCCGGCCCTTAATATTAGAAACCGATGAGGATCGCCGGCGTTGGGCCGAGGCTGAACAACGTCAGCAGCGTAGACTGAGGCAGCGACAGACTCCCTGAAATTTGACATTTATCAAATTCGACTTATAATTCAGCTGTAAATCATAAGGAAATATTATCGATATTCATATGATTCTCGACAACCAAGGCGTGGTCCAATTCAATACTTACAAAAAAGCCGGCAGCGGGTGTTGTATGGCTTGCTTGTGTTGTATGCTGGACTCAGTGAGTTTGATGACTCGAGGGAGCGCTGGTTGTTGGTCTCAATAGTTTGATAATCCTTTTCCTACAGTTCAAAACCAAGCCAAGCCCATCGAGTTTTCGATGGGCTTTTTCACTCCCATTGCAACAAAACCTAACCTACCTTTGTAACAGGGGATCAAAAATGCTCAAAAAAGTAGACACAACGACCTTAAAATTTAACCAAGCGTCAATCGTAACCCTTACCCTGCTTGGTTTCTTACTTAATCAATCTTATTTCGTCTTGTTCGTAGCGCTGGTTTTGGCCGTCGGGACCATTTTCCCTCGAGCAGCTTTGTTTAAGCAAATTTATCTCAAGCTGCTTAAACCCAACAATATTCTCAAGGCTAACCTCATCGACGATGATCCGGCGCCGCACCAGTTTGCCCAGGGGGTAGGAGCCCTCGTCTTACTGGCCAGCAGCATTCTGCTGGCTTTAAACACACCCATATTGGGCTGGACGCTGGCTTGGATCGTGATTGTGTTGGCTGCCGCGAATCTCTTTTTTGGTTTTTGCGCCGGTTGTTTTATGTATTACCAGTTAGACCGAGTTGGTCTAATGCCAAGACCGGAAAGGCGCTAGGCATGGTCGAGCGGATCATCATCACCCTGGTGATATGTGGTGGGCTGGCGCTGCTTTGGCTAGGCTGGCAGCGTTACAAAGCCAATCTTATGCAATCGATTCGAATTGACGAAATCAGCGGCGGGAAGCCAACGCTGTTATATTTTACCGCTGATTATTGCGCCAGCTGTA
>JBFGLD010000401.1:0-5804 GCA_041576335.1 Anaerolineae bacterium
GGTCAGCTGCAAAAGTGGCCTAGAAACAATGTCCAAAGCGGGAGCCACGCACCAGGAAATGAAGGCGGTCGTTAACATCATGATTTCCGCGCTTAACTGAGAGACCTTGAATCGAGGTCTTTTCTTGTTCAAGTTGATACCAATTGATCCAAAAATAACAATGACAATAATTTGGCCAGGTTGAGAAAGGAGGTGGCAACCGTATTTTACACCCGTGCGTCTTATGCGAAGATTTTAAGTAATTTTTTAGTCAAATTTAGGACCGTTTGGTTCTAAATTCCTCAAAATCAGAAAGGAGATTAAATCATGGCCCAATTGCCTTATATCCAGCCTGAAGAGGCAGACCCAGTAACCAAGCAGGTCTACGACAAAGCGGAAGCACGATTTCAGATGGTGCTCAACATCTTCAAAATTTCAGGCAACGCACCGGAGATTGCCGAGAAGATGTGGGAAATCTTCTTTGAGATCCTCAAAGAAGGTCAAGTGGATTGGGTGACCAAGGAACTGCTCATTCTTAAAGCCACCAAAATGGGGGACTGCCTTTATTGTGTGACTCAGCACGAGGTTGTAAGCAGCCGGCTGGGCGTAAGTGAAGAAAAGCAGGCTGATATCGTCGGGACCCAGTACCGCATCAGTCCGCACTATACCGAAGCGGAGAGAGCCATTCTTGACCTTTGCGCCCACGTCGTCCTCGATCCGGAGAAGATTCCGGCGGAGGTTTGGGAGCGAGTCCGGGCGAATTACGACGATGGTCAAATCGTCGAGATTTTGGCCACCATCGGCGCTTATCTTCAGGTGAGTAAATTCGGCGATGCTATGGGGGTTGAATTGGAAGAAGTTTTCGCGGGTCATCAGCCGGTCCTGTTTGCCAAGGAACCACCCAGTTCGCCCGCGGCTAAAAAACATCTGGAGCATTTTTTGCACGCCCAGAAACATGTTTAGACAGGATGCAATCAACAGGCGCAATTTGAATAATACAGTAACAAGGAGATTATTATGCCAGTGACGAAACTGATCGAGCCAAGTCAGGCCGATCCCTCTTTAAGGGAGGTTTTATCTCGGACACAGAAACATTTCGGACACATCCCTAATTTGATCAAGGCTATGTCCAGCAACCCAGATATGTGCCGCTCGATTACGGACTTCCTGATCCAGGCTCTTGGTCCCGGCCGTCTCGACTGGGGGCTCAAAGAATTGATTATTCTTAAGACACTCCGCTCAATAAAAAGCTATTACGGTTATGGAGCCCATGAGCGCCTGGCTTTTGAGCTGGGCGTGCCCGCGGAGAAGATTGGTGACGTGGCCAACTCATTATGGCGTACCAGTGCCCACTTTACCCCGGGCGAACGGCTGCTCTTTGAATTGGTTGAGCAAATTGCCGAAGATGCCAACGATGTTGACGACGAACTTTGGAAAAAGCTGCGAGCCCAGTGGGACCACGGTCAACTGCTCGAGGCCAACGCCGTGATCACCACCTTTATTATGATTGGACGTCTCGGCGACTCACTGGGTGTTGCCGACCCGGTGTTATTCTCCAAACCGGTTGGCCGTGGACAGAAGGATGCGTCCTAAGTTATTGGACAGATCCATCATTATCACCTGCAAATTCTAAAGTCAAAAATTAAATATTTGGCCGGTCAGTTCTTCCGAGACTTCCCACAGCCTAGCGGCGACTTTTTCGTCATACGAACGATCATTTGATTTCACCCGCTTAGGGTGCCCCTGCATTTCCATAAAACCACCCGGTCCAAAATAGTCTCCGCCGTATACGTCGGGAGCGGTAGCCCCAAAAAGTGTGGGCAGGGCGCCCATCGGTGATTCCTGGGCAAAAAAGCGATTCAGGAAGTTAATCATTGGACTGTTTCTTTGCAGATTCGTCGCCGTCCAACCCGGATGGGCGGCGACAGACAGTGTTACCAGCCCGGCTGCCGTCAATTTGCGCTGCAACTCATAGGTGAACAGCAGATTCGCTAACTTGCTCTGCCCGTAGGCCGGATTTGGTTTGTACCGCCTCTTCTCCCAATTCAGATCCTCAAAGTCAATCCGGCCAAAACGATGGCTCGTACTGCTCACCGTGACTACGCGCGATTGCGGGGTTTGAATCAACAGGTCGAGCAGCAAGCCGGTCAGGGCAAAATGGCCCAGATGGTTAACCCCAAACTGCAGCTCGAACCCTTGAGCGGTTTTGCCATAGGGTGGATGCATAATGCCGGCGTTATTGATGAGCAGATCGAGCCGGTCGTAACGCTTTTGAAATGTCGCCGCAAACCGGCGCCCGGACTCCAGATCACCCAAATTGAGTTCCATTACTTCTACCGTTCCGGCTGGAGCAGTCTGCCGGATTTGGCCGGCGGCGGCATTGGCCTTCTGCAAACTGCGACAGGCCATCACGACTGCTGCCCCTTTCCGGGCCAAAGCAAGAGCGCTCTCATAGCCGATGCCGCTGTTAGCCCCGGTAACGATGGCCACCTTGCCTGATTGGTCCGGTATATTGTCTGAGGTCCATTTAGTCATTTTTTATGCGTGTGGATTTACCAGGAACGGCGGCGGGTACTCGCGTCCACCCCGCTCCAGCATATACCCGGCTTTGGAGGCCACCTGCCGGCCAACAGCGGTCGAGCCGGTAAAGCTAATACCCCCCACATGCGGGTTCGTAACTAACTCATCACCCACGTCTTCCACATGGTCACGGGAACAGGTCACCACATTAAAGACTCCTCAAGTATACCACAAATTGTTGCTCAAACAATTAAATAGGGTCACGACCCATCAGGATGAACAACCAGTCGCTGCCTTTTAATTTACCCGTTGAGCAAACCACAGACCATACCTCCAATTGAACATATTCATAGTGGGACCAAAAGTTAGCCGTCTTAATATATTTTGTAATCTTTCGATCGTATGATAAGGGCAGCAGGGATGGGAAACCTTAGATTATAGTACGCAAAAAGCTTTTTTCACTGCACGACAAGGATACTGTCCACTGATTGAGGCAGTTAGCCGGCGCGCCTAGCCTAATTTTTTTCAAAACAAAATATGACCGTATAAAAGGGGGTAAATTCAATGAATTGGTGGATCGCATTAATCATAGGTTTAATCATCGGATGGCTCATCGAGCTGCTGATCGATTACTTCTATTGGCGGCCCAAACGGATTTGTACCGATGCTGAGCGAAACCTGGAAGCCTCTCTGAGTCAAGCTCAGACCGAGAATCGGAACCTGGCGACACAATTAGATGGCTTTAGAATTAAGGGCCAAGAGCTGACCGAATTTGAGACGAGCTTACAGGTTAAGGAGGCCGAGTTAACTCAATTATCCGCAGGTTTCGAGGAAAGGGAGAAAGCATTCAGTACTTTAGTCGTCGATCTCGAGACAAAAGAAGCTGATTTGAATAAGCTTTCTGCAAGGTATGATCAGCGCACCACAGGACTGGTCGAAACAGAAGCCGAACTGCAGGCACGCATAACTGACTTAGACAAGTTGTCTTCGAGCTATGCGGTCCGAGAGCAAGAATTGGCCACACTTGCCGCCGCGCTGGAAGCGAGAGAAACGGAATTAGGCCGGCTTTCTGCTACAGCCAACACCAGGGAAAGTCAGTTGACGGAGTGGGCCGAGAGACTGCGAGTTAAAGAGTCGGAGTTGCAGCAGCTATCGCAGAGCACTGAAAACAGGCAGCGTGAATTGGCGGACTTGAAGGCTCAGTCTAAGACCGGCGAAATCGAATTAGCCAACGCCCAAGGTATTATTAGCTCTTTACAAGATCGAATAAGAGGGCTCGAAGCCAAACTGGCCGACCGCGAAGAAAGCCGGAAGAACGGCGATAGCACCCCGGCGGTCGCTGCCGGCGTGGCCGCAACCGGAGCTGCCATCGGGGTGGTAGCCAGTGAAACAGGTCGCCGGGTCAAAGCACCACAGATTGATCGATTTGACAGTGGTCTCGAGGCTGGCAGCGTGCCCGTCGCCGGTACGGGGACCCCCGCCTCAACGATTGAGGTCTTATTTGACGGACAACCCAGGGGAACTACGGTCGTCAGTGACAACGGACGGTGGTCAATGTCGGTCAATGTGCCGCAAGAAGGGCCCTACAACGTGCAGGCTCGGGCAATCGACACGACCGGGAAGGTATTGGCCGCAGCCCCTCAGAGACGAGTTTATATACGGCAGCCACAAATTCGAGCCGAGCCGAGAATGACAGCGGCATCCGGCCGGGACGACCTGCAAAAGGTTTGGGGCATTGGCCCTCAAATCGACAAGGTTTTGCGGGCCAACGGTATTAATACGTTTGTTGAGCTGGCCGAGACGCCGGTTTCCCGGCTTGATGAAATCCTGCGCAAGGCAGGACGACGTTTCCGCATATCTAAACAAGACACCTGGGCCGAGCAGGCACGTCTAGCTGCCGCCGGTCGATGGCAAGAACTGAAGGAAATGCAAAAGCATTTAGACTGGAAAGGTCAACGACGGAAGCGTTAAGTACACGCAAAGAACTTGTGATGAAGGAGGTAGGGGTAATCGCTGGTGGTTACCCGATTGGGCAGGCAGTGCGAAGCCTTCTGGTGGCACGGCCGGCCCCTACCCGACAAACCTTGTCTGTACTTAGTGAGTAGACAAATTATATGAGTAACTGTTTAAGAGGGCATATAAATGAATGATCCGTGTTTAGTTAATGATTATGTAGATGCCGCAGCGGTTCGCAGGTATGGCTGTTTCAAATGGCTTGTTCTGCTCCTATTGTTGGCCCTCCTGCCGCTCCTGCTGCTGATCCCGGGTTTTTATGGCGAGGATACGGTGACGGCCTCGGTCAGTGAAGCACCGGCGGTGGCCATAGCGACCGAGGTTCCTGAAGTCATCGTGGCGCCCTTGACGTTGGAACCACCTCGACCGGGTGAATTTGCGCTTGCTGCTGAGGCCGGAGGCCAGGTGGAAGGCACATTTAGGCTGGCCGGTGCCGGTGAACCCGGCGCCCATATCCAAATCTGGCAGCAGGACCGCCGAATCGGTGATACGACCGTCGATAGCCAAGGTAATTGGACCTTTGATGGCGAGCTAATCTCAGTCCCGGGCCGGTATGATTTACAAGCGCGGATGATTGACACAGACGGCACGCTTCTGGATGAGGCTAATGAGAAAATAGTTGTTCCTGACGTGGTCGGGCTTGAGCCGGAGATTGCTGAACTTGGAATGAACCCACCTCGGCCGGGTGAATTGGCTTTTACCGCCGGAGCGGGGGATCAGCTGACCGGCGCCTTAAATCTGACCGGCAGTGGCGAGCCCGGCACTGATATCCAAATTTGGCAAGGTGATAACCTTATCGGCCAGGCAGCTGTCCGGCAAGACGGCAGCTGGTCCTTTGATGGTGATGTCTCGCTGGCGCCAGGTCGCTACATTTTCAAAGCCCGTATGGTCGACACTGCCGGCGCGCTGTTGAGCGAGTCCGATACGTTCGAAATTGTCATCCCCGAACTAGAAGCCCCAGAAGCGCCAACACTATCTATTGGTGGCGGAAAAACGTCCCGTGATGAGATCTTAATAGGCGGAACGGCCGCCCCATCAGCAGAAGTCGAAATTCTGGTCAACGGCGACTTGAAAGACACTGTGATGGCGGACGCCAACGGTACCTGGAGCTATTCAACCCGGCTGCCTGCCGCTGAGTATGAAGTCCTCGCTCGTACCGCTTCTGGCACGGAGGACGGCGTCAAGCTCGAGTCTGAACCCCAAACAATAACCGTCGGCTTCGCCGGGCCCGTCATCCTTGGTACAAACAAAGGCGATAATGGTGGTGAAACGCTGCCGGGTTTTTATGGTGA
>JBFGLD010000402.1:0-5787 GCA_041576335.1 Anaerolineae bacterium
AGCAGCGGCGGATAGAGCCCTGTGCCGGGTTCATCAAATCCCCAAATCTCGTGCTGAAGCCGACGCAGCGCGACCATCTCATCATAGTCCCGCAAATCGCGAATCGAAAAAACCATGCCCCCTCCGAGCTAAACACAGACAAAACGCACAGATCGACTTATCTGTGCGCTTTACTTCCCAAGAATCCAAATCAAAAAAACAGGTGCAATCGATTACAACATTATAACACAGAACTTGAAAAATGGTGAAATCGCCGTACGATGGCGCTGTGATCCAAAACAGCCAAAAAACCAAAGCCCGATCAGCCGCCGCAACCGGCGTGCAGCGCCCGACAACCCCTACTCGCCAAGCAAAAAAACCGGACAATCCAGAATCCGAACGACGTTACCACCATCGCCCCGACCACGGTCAAAACCGGTGCCACCACCGCTGCCAGCTAAGCCGCCCTTAAAACTCCATTTTCAATACCAATCCAGAAATGGTTTCGCTGGATATTCAAGGCCGGCTGCAAACGAATTTCCCCAACAAACTCAGTTCGCCCGTCAAAATCAGCAATATTAAGATAACAGGTCGTGGGTTGGCAGCCAAATTTTACCCGGTAACGGGCCGCCGCCCGACCGACTTTATCCGGCACGCTGAGTTTAGGATTATTATCAAACCAGAGCAGACCTTCCTTCATAATTGACCTTTCCTTTCCAAATTACAGTTCGTCCCAAAATGGGGGTAAGGCGTCTCCGATTGTTTCTGTGTTTTCGTGCCCGATGACCTTGAAACTGCGAGGTCCGGACGAGGACGTACCCGCCGTCAGGGCCGGATTGTATGGGGCGGCCCCGTATCCGTTTGGCCCGTGCCCGTTTACGACAACTACCGGCGGATACTGGCCAACGGGGCGAGGCGCCTGTCCCAACTGGGCGTCCAGCTGCCGGTCCCGCTGTCGCAGCACCCAGAGTAAGATTAGACTTGTGGGAATTGATGCGATCAATCCAAGGATTATTCCAATAATCACCGCCATCGCGTCGGCGCTCATTCGAACGCCGACTACTGCGGCCAGGGACACGGCAAACAAAGCGCAGATTAACGCCAGTATTCTTCTCATTACTCACCTCAATTCGGAAATTATTTAATGAGTCGAAGCTGATGACCACACATGAGGTCCAAGGCACCTCTCTTGGGAACTGGCTTGGACAATTTGACAAGCCGTCCATCCGTACCGGTTGCAGCTTGCGGCATGTCGCTTTCTTCAGTAAGCCAGCGGCGGCTTCGCCGCCCTCCCGCATTCATCCGGCTTACAATTTGGCGAATTTCAGGCTCACTCACATATGCCGCTTGGAACCGAGTGACATGCCCCTTGGCGACCAGTAAGAAATCTCCGCGGCCAAGCAGCTGCTCGGCACCCGTAGCCGGAATTCCGGCGGCGATTTTGGCGTCGTCTGCGCTCGCCACGCTGCCGACTAATCTAACCGGAAAATTGCTTCGGGTAATACTGCCGATGCTGGCCGCCAGCGGCTTTTGGGTGCAGGCGATTATGTGAAGACCGGCGCTCCGCCCACGTTGGGTAAGGCGGGTCATCAGGCGGTCCATGGCTTTGCCGCCCTGCTCCATTAAGTCGGCCACCTCGTCGATAAAAATGACAACACGCGGTTCGGAGACGTTTTCACGGTCACGGCGTACCATTTCTTCAACCATTTCTCCCAAGAGAAATATCGCCTGGTGCACTTCCTGGACTGGTGCACGCAGTAAATGGGGCAGGTGACTGCCGAAGGCGTCGGATGAGACAAACGGGTCGAAGCCGTTGCCTTTGGGATCGATGAAGACCATTTGCACTTCGCCCAGCCGATTATGCATGGCGAGCGATAGGGCCATACTCCGTACCAGCGCGGTTTTTCCGGACCCGGTTGTGCCGGCCACGAGAACGTGGGCCACCTCCGGCGACGGTAGGCGTAATAACAACGGTATGCCGCTTTCGTCAAGGCCCAGGATGGCGGTTTGCTTTGGAACCTCGTTTAACTTACGACACAGATTTACCAACCGGACGACTTGTCCATCTTCTCGCGGGACGTCGACTTGGACCGCGGCCCCTTTGCGCGACACCCTTATTCGTTGCGCACCGAGACGCAGCGCCAACTCCTCTGAGAGAGCCACGATTCGAGAGACCTTTGTACTTACCTCGGGCAATACCTGGTAACTTACCCACCGAGGCGTGACTACGCCGCCGGTAACCCGACCGTGGACGCGATGGCTGGTTAGGACCATTTCAATTTGGTCAGCTTGGTATTCCAAAATGCGACGCATATAGGTCTCCTGGTCAAGATTTTCCCAATGTATGGGGTAACTTGACATTTCAAACATGGTCTGACACCTTTGGAAGTACGGTTTGCCTATCCGAATTACCTGGCCTGGAGGCGAGTCTAGTGCCAGACACTCGTGGCGTCGATGTTAATCTACTGCATTATTCTGTATTCACGGCCTCAGTACTTTTGAGATTTTGATACCTGTTGGTGTCTGTCGCGATTGATCTTTGTCCCCCGCTCCAACGTGGCTGGAGGAGTTTTACACCGGTTACAGTTTGGCCCATGTTGGGTTCAAGCCATTTTTGGCACGTCGGCCCATGCTTCGCGGGTTAGGATTGCGTGTGAAACCTAACCGAATATATCGGCTAAAAAGGATGCCCGCGGCATTCAAATCTCTCAATACTTAGTCTACCTGGCGGATTACAGCAACTACTTTTCCCTGGACTTCGACTGCCTCCGGAGCAACGAAAATGGGCTCCGAGTTGGGATTGGCCGGTTGAAGGCGGACGTGCCCGTTTTCGCGATAATATCGCTTAAGTAGTGTCGCCTCTTGGTCGATGAGGCGAATCGCAACCATTTCCCCATTTCTAGCCTGTTTCTGGCGCTGCATAATGACAATATCCCCTTTGTGAACATAAGCATCCGTCAAGCTATCACAATTTATTTTGAAGGCGTACAACTCAGAGCAATCGGGCACGATATCGCCGGTCAATTCTATTGCTTCCTGGGTGTCTATTTCGATCGTGCCGTTTGCTCCGGGAAAACCATTTCCATTAATGAAGGGCACCCGAACAGTCTCACGTTCATGGCTAAGCCGAATACCCCGCGATGTATTGGGTGCACGAGTAATTAAATTGGCCCTTTCCAAGGCTTCCAGATGGTGATTAACCAGCGATTTGGAACTGACCTCAAGCCCAACACGAATTTCCTCAAGCGTCGGCGGATATCCGTTCTCTTCAACAAAGTTTTCGATAAATGCCAGCATCTCTTTTTGTTTGTGACTTACGCGCATCTGTAACCTGGCTCCTTTCAACAAAAATAGAACGTACGTTCTGATACAGAACTTATTATACCAGAACGTACGTTCTATTGTCAAGATCAAGGCGACAATTTTATCTTAAAGAATTGGCCTCACTTATTAATTGGGATTTTCTTGACCGGCTAAAGCATAAACACGCTCTACATGAGAGCGTGTTTTAGGTGGGATGCCAATCGATTAGATTGTCGAAAGATTTCTTGAGCCGCTCAATTCAGTTGGCGAAAAACCGCGACGACGCGGCCCTGAACCTCGACCTTGTTGGCGTCTACGTAAATAGGCTGCATCGTTTGGTTTTCTGGCTGCAAGCGAACCCGGCTGCCTTCGTGGTAAAAACGCTTGAGGGTTGTTTCCTCTTGATCAACCAGCCAGGCTGCCACCATATCTCCGTTGTTGGCCGTTTGCGTATGGCGCATGACGACGATGTCACCGTCATTGATCAGGGCATCAATCATGGAAGTGCCCTGTACTTTCAGAGCGTAGATGCCATCTTCAGCCGATACCAAATCGCGGGTCAGATCAATGGTGTCTGTGTCACTATCAAAAGCACCCTCGGGGACTTGAATCGGCGAACCCGCCGCGATCCGACCCAGCAGTGGAACCTTCACCAGGTCGGTGGCACCGGTCAGCTCCTCCAAGCCTTCGACCAGACGAATACCGCGCGAAACCGTTCGGTCTCGAACAATATGGCCGGCCCGCTGCAAGGCATCCAGGTTGTAATTTACCACGGAGGTAGAAGAGATGCCAACCGCTTCACCAATTTCTCGAATGGTGGGAGGATAGCCATTATCAAGGGTAAAGGTTTTCAGGAAACTCAAAATTTTACTCTGTCGTTCGGATAAAGCCATGTCGGACTCTCCTTCATACTTAGAGAACGGTCATTTGTTCGGACCATTTGTGCTAGTAAACCGATTATACCACGAACGAACGTTCTATGTCAAGTCCGGTTAAGCTTTTTCGTTTATCCCAAAAACCACAAAATCCAGCCAATCGAGTGGGCCCCGGCCCAGGCAAAAATGAGGGTTTTGATCGTCTTGCCCATCCAGCAGGCTGCGAGGAACTTAAAGTAGGAATATTTCGTAGCCCCGGCCCAGATGCCGGCCAGGTCGATAAAAGGGTTAGGGATAAGAGCGAGGATAAAGATGGTCAGCATACCGTGATTTTCCATCCAGTAATGCAGGCGGTCATAATACTGCCTATGTTCAATAATAGCCCGTCCCCCGATACCGGCCAGGTATCCGGTCGACTCTCCCAAAGCTTCGCCGATCCCGGCCACCAAGCCAACCCAAGGCCACCACAAAATTGCCCCCATGGCAAAGGTAATGGCCAAGCTCGGTATGGGTAACAGAATTGACGCATTCGCAATTAGACTGATCAGAAAGATTCCGGGGTAACCGTAAAATCTAAATCGCTCAATATTCGGAAAAAATAGAGGGATGGAAATTGTGATGCCAAGCGCGATCAAAATGGCCGCCGCTCGACCGACAATTTGCCACGTGCCCAGGCGATGAGACTGGTTCGACGGTGGCTTTGACAGTAGTGGCTCGGCAGATGTTGTTGACTCAGTCAGTGTTGGGATCATCCTTGGGTACACGGTAGATTTCAGAGATGAGCAGACGGGGCAAATCGTCGCTGGTATATGCCTCGAAATAGTGTACCATGAAAGATTCGTAAGTCAATTTATCAGCCGGCCCCCGATTTTTCGGGCATCTACTTAGCGGGCTTGAGGATTAAGGCCCAATGCACGGCAGGCTCGCGTTTGAGATAGGCACTCCAACCGCCTGCCGGCGAGGCATTGTGGGGGTTGCTTGTCCAGGAGGCAACAAAGTCGCCGAGCGGCACCGTCTCCATTCCAAGCGTCGAACCGGCAAACCGGACTGTTTTTGAGCGGATGTTAATCCGTTCAACGAGGAGAAAATGACCGATAGATCCGGCACTATCCGTGGTTACGTGAAAGCGTCCGTCAGCAGCCCGCTTGACACGTACCAAAACCACAACCACGGCCCCTTGACGCAAATGCCTAATTACATCTTTGAGGCGATAGCGATTGCCGTGTTCTATATTATAAGGGCTGCCTATTTCCTGATTGACTACGGTGGCCGTATTGACCATGCCCGATTTAGAGATACCCTCGGCGTTAAAGCCGTAACTGACGGCTACGTCACGGACCCGGCGGTAATCGAGATTGAGGCCCAGTCCTAAAAACCCCGCATAGAGGGACACGGGGCCGCAGGCATTGTTGGTGCCGGCGGCAAAAAAGGGTTCCGGATAGAGCACCTGGTTGATGGTCGGCGCATCGGTATAATTTCGGCCGATAAAGAAAATCTCCGGCAGCTTGATATAAACGGGCTCATCGGTGGGGCGCGGGGTGGGCGTAAAGCCGACTGGGAAACCACTCTCAGCCAGGATCGTCGTCGCCAGGGGGGTGGGTTGTGTGGTTGGCGTGGGCGTCAGCACGCG
>JBFGLD010000403.1:0-5758 GCA_041576335.1 Anaerolineae bacterium
CTTTAACCTCGACAATCGAAACCTTTATCCCCCAAGGTTCGGTTTGTTCATCAATGATTCGCTGCAGTTCATCGTTGATTTTCTCGCGGTGGGAGAGTAATTCATCCAATTCGCTCTGACCGATGACGTTGCGGAGAGTGGTTTGGGCAATTTGCCAGGTAGCACGCCGGTAATCTTCAATCTGAATAATGGCTGCGCCCGGATCAAGCACCCGAAAATAAACCACGGCATTCACCTTAATGGTCACATTATCACGAGATATTGCCTCTTGCGCGGGCACGTCTAGGGTGATGGTCCGCAAGTCAACTTTTATCATCCGATCGATAAAGGGGATGATAAAGAATAAACCCGGCCCTTTCGCGCCGACAAAGCGCCCCAGGCGAAAAATTACGCCCCGCTCATACTCCTGCACAACCCTGACCGCTGAGAACAAGAGAAAGAGGATAATAATTCCGACAAACCCTAAGCAAGGGATAAGTGTGAGTAAACCTTCCATTGACGTTTCTCCTCATTTAATAGTCGCAAAAGACTTGCGTGAATTTAGATTAGGCTGAAACTTAAGAATTTACAAAAGTCGCTGACGGGCTGCTTCTATTATAAATCGAGGATCGTCAAAAGACAATTACACCGGAAGAAAGATTATGACAAAGCTTAAGGGGAATTGAAGGCGACCCAACGCCCTTAATTCCCCTGAATTCCCGCTTAAATTCAATATATTAGCTTTCGATTTCAGGCAGGTATTAGCCTTCGGATCGCTGCCGCTAAATCCTGACCGGCTTCGATGTGAAATCGGATGAGACGGCGCTGATTTTCCCGGAGGGCATTATAATCTCCCTGAGCTTGAGCTGCCACGAGCGTTGCAAAACTGTAGGCCTCACCCGGAATCTCCACATCGGTGGCCGGGGTGTGGGTGATCTGGATGAACAAACCGTTGTTTCCATCACCTTTATGCAGTTGACCCGTCGAGTGCAGGAAGCGCGGGCCAAACCCAACCGTAGCTGCCGCCCGCAGTCCATTACGCAATCGCAGACGGAACGCTTCGAGGGCCCTGGCGATGTCAGGATCGTAGGGCAGATAAGCCATAATGGCGATGTAATCCCCAGGCCGGAACGTAGTCAAAAAGGCTTTGAGTGCTTCGGTTACGGTTTCGCCCATCGCCGGACCATAAACGTCAATGTCGTCGTAATCAAGAGTTGGAGTTTCAACCGGCAGCGAGCCGCTCCGCTCAAACTCGGCCATCAGCTCACGCGCTTTGATTTTGGCAGACTCGACGTTTGGTTGATCAAAGGGGTTGATCTTCAGCACAGCCCCGGCCGCGGCAGTGGCCATCTCCCAGCGGAAGAACTCCTGCCCCAAATCTACCAATTCATCCATCTGGATGGTAATGACCGGATGACCGCCAGCTTCCAACAGAGCAACCCGGCCATCCAACGTAATGTTATCATCACCGGCCAGTCGCAGATAAACAAAAAGACGATCATTATTGTAAAAGGCGGGTTCGGTGATGGCTTCACCCACGACGGGTAAAATTCCGGTACCGTGCTTACCGGTACTCTCGGCAATCAATTGCTCTACCCACAACGTGAAGGTCTCAATCTTGGGCGAAGCAAAAAAGGTCACTTTGTCCCGACCGGCGAGTGCCAACTCGCCGAGCACAGCCCCCAACTGCAGGCCCGGATTTTGCACGGCGTGATTGCGGCAGGCGTCGGCCATACTGTTAGCCCGTCGTAACAGCTTGGACAAATTGACCCCGATTAGAGCGGCGGGAACCAGACCAAAATAGGTTAGTACAGAATAACGCCCGCCCACTTCAGGAGGCGATGAGAAGACTTTTCGAAATTTCTTTTCTTTGGCTACCTTTTCCAGGCCGGAGCCGGGGTCGGTAATGGCTACAAAATTTTCGCCGGGGTTATCTTTACTTTGCCCTACCAGGTCGTAGAAATATTGGAACAGGGTCCGAGTCTCCAACGTGCCGCCCGATTTACTGGACACGACGAAGAGGGTCCGGGCCGGAACCGCCAGGCGGGATCTAACCGCTGCAATTTGGTCGGGGTTGGTGCTATCCAAAACGGTCAACGGCAAACCCTTCGCCGCTCCGAATGTGGTCATAAACACCTCCGGGGCCAGGCTGCTGCCCCCCATCCCCAATAAAACGACCTCTTTAAAGCCTGTCTGCTTTATTTCGGCGGCGAACGCAGCCAGGTTACCGGCATCCTCCAGCATTTCCTGGCCGATATTCAGCCAACCGAGGCGATCAGTCAGCTCCGGAGTTTTTGCAGTTTCGTCCGGATCGGCTATCCAAACGGTGCCGTCACGCTCCCAAACACGGGCGGCCATGTTGGCTGCATCCCAGGCTCTAAGCCGTACCGCTACCGCATCGTCATAAGCGGTTAAATTCATTCTCATCGGGCTAACCTGCTCAGAAACTATGGCCTCGCGCTTCTCTTCCAAGGCCTCCAGCAGGGCGATAAACGAGTCGGCAAAGGCCGCCACCCCATCGTCTTGAAGCTTCTGCGTAGCCTCCTCGTAGCTGATATCGAATGCCTCAAGCTTTTCTAATAACGCGCCGGCTTCGTCCAGCCCTTCCTCCAGGCTGGGTCGAACCTGGCCATGATCCTTAAGCGCCTCGATCGTGGCCGGCGGCATGGTGTCAACTGTATCCGGCCCAATCAATTCTTCAGCGTACAATACGTCGCGATAGGCCGGATTCTTGGTACTGGTGCTGGCCCACAGCGGGCGCTGAACCCGAGCACCTTTTTGGGCCAGCTTTTTGAAACGCTCGCTGCCAAAGATCTCCTTAAACTTTTTATAGGCCGCTTTGGCATTGGCGATGGCCAGTTTGCCCTTTAGACTATTCGCCGCCGCGTTATCAACTTCGTCCAGCAGTTTATCAAGCAGGGTATCGACCCGGCTGACAAAGAACGAGGCTACAGAAGCTACCTGACCCAGGTCACCACCTTCAACCTCCAACTTTTCCAAGCCGGCAATGTAGGCATTCGCCACGTCGATGTAATTTTGCAGCGAAAACATCAGCGTCACATTGACGTTAATCCCGGACCCAATCACCTCGGTGATGGCGGGCAGGCCGGCCGCCGTCGCCGGAATTTTTATCATCAGGTTGGGGCGGCTCACCGCTTTAAACAGGCGTTTGGCCTCGGCAATGGTACCTTCCGTATCACGGGCCAGGGTTGGAGATACCTCCAAACTCACGTAGCCGTCAAACCCGTTGGTGCGCTCATACACCGGCTGCAACGTCTCCGCGGCCTGCTGAATATCTTCGATAGCCAGCGCTTCATATAGATCTTTTATCGGCATTGTGGGGTTATCGGTGACGAGTTCCGCGATTTGGCCATCGTAGGCCCTACTGCCGGAAATCGCTTTTTGGAAAATAGTCGGGTTGGAAGTGACTCCGACAATAGAGTCTTCATTAACCAGGCGGGCCAATTCGCCTTCGCTGATCAGGTTGCGTTCAATGTTATCATACCAAAGCGATTGCCCTAACTCGGACATTTTTTTCAATATCTTCTCAGACACTTGCATCCTCCATAATTTCTATGATTGTTCGTAGACCGGTATGGCCGCGCCGTTAATGGCTGTATTGCACTGCGACAAGAATAATAATGTTTCGGCAATGGTTGCCGGTTTGACCCACTTAGAATGATCAGCATCGGGCAGTGCCCTCCGGTTGGCCGCGGTATCAATCATACCGGGCAGAATCGCGTTAACCGTGATATCAAACTGCCGTACTTCGGCCGCCATCGACTCGGTCAAACGTAAGACGGCCGCTTTGCTGATAGCATAAGCGCTATAGTTGGCTCGACCCTGTAACGAGTCTCGGGATCCGACATTCACAATACGTCCCCATTTTTGCTGGATCATAGCTCTTACCGCGGCTCGCGACAGGTTGAAGGTAGTCCGCAAATTAAGGTCAAGCATGTGATCTAAATCCTCGTTACCACTCTCACTTACGGGCGTACCGCCGCTAAACCCACCGGCCAGATTGAGCAATATATCTACGTGGCCAAAACGGTCCAGCGCGGCTTCAACCACCGCTTCCGCTTCCCGGGCGTTAACCAAATCGGCTACTTGGGGCAACACCCGGTCGGCGCCTAATTCGTCGGCCAGGCCTTCTACCTTTTCCTTTTGCGAACCGACCAGAACAACGCTTGCCCGAGATTGATGAAAGACGCGACTGACGGTTCGACCTAAACCACCACTAGCGCCGCTAACAATTGTAACTTTATTTTCAACAGTCACGTTAACCTCTATTTGACACGAATGGCTCTTAACTCCTTATGCAGCTCAACTGGGCCAAGTATACCACAACCTCTAAAACAAAACTAGAGCTTGGTCTGAAAGTCGTTTCGGCTGCAGTGCCCCGGGGCCCATAGGAACTCGCAATGCGGGCTGCGAAGGGGTATGAAGTTGCGCATTAGCGGCGACACGATAAAATAACTCACCGGTAACGACCCCAAGCTGCAAATGCGCAGCAAGCAGAGATAACAGTTGATGGACTTTGTTGAGATTTCAATAATCGGCATCGACGGTGAAGCCGCTGAAACCGTGGGCGAGCTTTTTAATCGCTACGGCTATGGCGGAGCAGTCATCGAGAGCTACCCACCTGATTTTGATAAGGTCACGGTTCGAACCGTCATTCCCAAAGAGGATGATGTTCGCTTACGCCAAATTGAGATGCTGCTCAGCCTCATCGGCCAGGCATTGCCCACGGGCCTACCCGAACCCAGGCTGCAATTCGTCGGGGAGAGCGACTGGGCCGACTCCTGGAAAGCGCACTTTCATACAATTCAGGTAGGCCGGCATTTTATCATTAAACCAAGTTGGCGCGACTACCGGCCCGGTGCCGGTGACATCGTGCTCGAGATCGACCCCGGACTCGCCTTTGGCAGCGGTCTTCACCCCACCACCCAGCTCTGTCTTAAAATTCTTGAGGACACGCCGCTCGCCGGGCGGAGCTTTTTCGACGTCGGCACCGGCTCCGGTATCCTGTCCCTGGCTGCCCTTAAATTAGGCGCGCATCCGATCCGTGCGGTTGACGTGGATGAGGTAGCGCTGGATGTGGCCCGTGAAAATTTCAAGCGGAACGTCCTGCCTCAGCCCCCCCTTTTTCGGCCTAAATCGGCAGAAGAAGGGGGCCGGAAGGACGAGCGGGATTTCGTCCAAACAGCCGTTGGCTCGGCCGGCAGCACCGCGGGACGGCGGTGGCAGGTGGTGGTCGCTAATATTCTAGCCCACATCCTCATCGACCTCATGACCGATCTGGCCGCCGCGTTGAGCCCTGACGGGCGGCTGATTCTCTGCGGCATCATCGCCCAACAGGAGCCTGAGATATTAGCGGCAGTTCAGTCGCAGGGCTTGCAAGTGGTCGAACGGCGCAGCGACGGGGACTGGCTGGCGCTTGTAGTTGAATTTGCAAATCACAGAATAGACCGTTTGTTCTGCGTGAATTTTTCGATATAATACCGGTTAGCGCAAAAGACTTCATGAACTCTAAGCAAGCTCAACAAACAGTGGAAACGACAATGACCGTCACGGCAAGATGCTCTCCGAAGTTAGTGAAACAGATCCGGACCAAGCCTTGACTCACCGCTTCTTTATCCCTCCGGACTGGCTGACGCCGCCGAGGGTTAGGCTCCACGGCGAAACAGCCCGCCAGATCAAAACTGTGCTGCGTATGCGGCCGGGCGATACGATTATGGTGCTGGATAACTCCGGCCTGGAGTGGCAGGTCGTGCTGGCC
>JBFGLD010000404.1:0-5756 GCA_041576335.1 Anaerolineae bacterium
ACCTGGGGCCGGCATAAGGCTCGGACCCAGCCGGTAATCGGCGATAATGAATATGATACGCCGGGGGCCACAGGCTATTTCAATTACTTTGGTGCGGCTGCGGGTGACCCGAATGAAGGCTACTACAGCTATGACCTTGGCAGCTGGCACATCATCGCCCTCAACAGCAGTTGTTCACAAATCGGCGGCTGTGGCCCGAATGACCCCCAGGGGCAGTGGCTACAAGCTGACCTGGCCGCGAATCCGAGTACGTGTATCCTGGCTATTCATCACGAACCCCTGTTCAGTTCAAGCGGTGGTGATGCGGACCTGCGGGATTTCTGGGTGCCGCTCTACGGGGCCGGCGCAGATATCGTGCTGAGCGGTCACCGTCATAACTATGAGCGCTTCGCCCAGCAAAATCCGGATGGAGTGGCGGATCCGGGGCGCGGCATTCGTCAGATCGTGGTGGGCACGGGCGGCGCGAGCCTTAGCTCCTTTGGCGGAACTGTCCCAAACAGTGAGGTTAGAAACAACAATACTTATGGTGTTCTGAAGCTGACACTGCATCCAACCAGCTACGACTGGGAGTTCATTCCCATCGCCGGTCAGACGTTCACAGACTCGGGAAGTGCTGCCTGTGTTACACCGTAGTCCAACCAGCTTCCGATGGCCAAATGACGACACGGCGCCGGCGCTAGCCGGAATAAATCCAAAAAGGATTGCACTCATTGTCTAACAAACGTTTAGGATTAGGCATCATCGCCGTTGCGATGACGGTATTGGGCGTGCTAACCGGCAGCCTGTGGCTTATTGGCGGCGGCGTGGCGGCGACCGTGGCTGCCGGCCATGGGATATCTGAAACCCATGTCTTGCCCCGAATGGCGGCCCATTACGGCTTACTAATCGGGGCACTGCTGCTCAGCGCTATCACCTGTATCCTGGTTTTCCGGGATTTTGAAAACCCGGTCATCAACCTGTTGTGGCTTATGGCCATGATCATGCTAATTATCGCTGCGCTGAGGTTTGACCGGGCCGGTTCCACCAAAGTGACAACCCGCCGTCACGATAATAGATTTCTAAACAAACATATCTTGGTCATGCCCGTCATACTGATTGCCTTTGCTTTACGGTTCCACAACTTAGAGACGCTGCCTCCATTGCACGGCGATGAGGGCGAGATGGGGTTAGCTGCCCTGAAAGTGTTAGCAAACGAGGCCCCGCCGCTGACTGCCGTTGGCTGGATGCATCACCCGGCCCTGTTTCACTATCTTCAGGCCGGGCCGGTCGCCATCTTTGGCCGAACGGGCCTGGCTCTCCGCATCCTTTCAGTAGTCGCCGGGGTGTTGTGCATTCCCCTGATCTACAACCTCGGGCGGCGAGGCTGGGGGGTCGTGGCCGGTCTGGCCGCGGCCTGGTTGATGGCGGTCTCCCATCTGCACATTCACTTTAGCCGGATCGGCTTAAACAATATCGATAGCACCCTGGCCATGCTCCTGTTTCTGGCCTTAGTGATCCGAGTCCGACCGAACCGCCTGACCCTCTTGACGGTCTCAGGCTTGGTCGTTGGGCTGGCCCAATACTTGTACTATGGTTCCCGAGTCATCCCGCTGATTGCCGTCGTGCTATTGTATGTTTTCTGGCAGAAGAAGATGGTCGACTTCAAACAACTGGCCGCCTTTGGGCTGGGTGTCTTGATCGCGTATGCACCGCTGGGGACGTTCTATGTCACCCAACCCGACGCTTTTGTGAGCCGCTCCCGAAGCGTGTTTCTTTTGAAGGAGCAAAATGTCAAGCACACCCTACAATCAGATGAGGCTTCTATTCCTCATGATCTGCTGCCTCTCCTCAAGGAGCAGGCGAACCGCAATTTTAACTTTTTTGTCAAAGGGGGCGACCGGTCCCCCTTTTATAGCCCCTCAATCCCAGGTTTTGACTGGGTGACCAGTATCTTATTCTGGTTGGGATTGGGATTGGCCCTGACTCGCCTCAGGCGTCCCCAGGAAATAGCCGTCTTGATCTGGGTGGGACTGGGTCTGCTTTTTGGCGGAATCTTAACCAACGACGCGCCAAATGCGCCCCGGCTGCTGATTGTGATCCCGGCAGTTTTCTTGCTCGGCGGTATCTTGCTGCAGCAGGCAGGGAGACTCTTGTCCCTGTATCCTCAGAAGTTAAAGGTGTTGGCTCTTGGCCTCATTGTGGCTTTGACCGGGTTCTTCAACCTCAAGATATACTTCCACGACTTTGTGTTCGACCTGCCGCCGCGCAATATTACCAGCGACTCGATTGCCCGGGAAATCAAAACGGCCGGGCCGGCGGATGACGTTTTCCTGCTGGGTCAGCCGCATCTATCGGTCAAGTATGGCACTATTAATTTTTTGGCCGGCGGTAACGCCGCAGACCTGGCCGGTTCAGCGGATATCCCGGCCGTGAATGGCCGGGGCTTGCTGGTGATAGCCCTGCCTGACCAGGTTGAGAACCTGGAAGCGATTGAGCGGCGTGTCCCAGGCGGAAGATTATGGACCCGGGTTAACCAGCACAATAACCCTATCTACACGATGTATCATGTACCCGTTCAGCCATAACTTGGTGGTAAGTTGGGTGAACTGCCCGGAAGTAACATGGAAATTGAACCCTTACGTCTAACCGGTGGTTCTATCTTTGCTCAAGCAGCGGCGATAGCGCCAGCTTGGTTTGGTTCTTTCGTCCAGATAGTGACAATCGAACGTGCAACAAATTTCAACGCTTATGTTCAAATTGATGGCTAAGTATTTTATAACTTTTCTGATGACCCTGGCTGGGCTCATCTTCCTCTTCACCATGACCCAAAGCCCGGCGGTCTTGTCTCAGACTAAACCTCCTAACTTCAGACAGCTGCGGGCTGGAGGAAGCGGAGATACTGGTCTGTCCGGCCAGGCCGGCTTGGGGCACTCGTCCGGCGACGCGGTCGAGACCACGATCAGCTTCTCCAGCCCCGGTAGCGACGTTCAGCACCTGACGGCCGACGCTAGAGAGGTGACTGCTAGCGATAAGTTGACGATCCCGGTCAATCAAGTAGCTCCCGCTGGGTTCCAGATCTACCTGCCGCTAATTCTGGGTAGTCCCGCCGATGACAGCGACCCGACCGCCGTTGCAGTTGATTCCGTGGAAGTCCGAGTGGCGGCCAGTTTGGATGATGCGGAAGAAAAAGCGTCAGGAGGTATGCGGCTCACGAGCAGCGATCTGGAACTGGTCTTTGATGGCAGCGGCGACCAAACGGTGGGGATGCGCTTCACCAGCCTGGCTATACCCCAAGGCGCGAGTATCGTCAATGCCCATGTGCAGTTCCAGGTTGATGAGACTGATTCGGAGACAACTTCACTCACCATCGCCGGGCAAGCTATTGATGATGCCCCAATGTTCACCAGCTCCGACGAGGACGTCTCCTCCCGGATCAGAACGACTGCCGCCGTGGCCTGGGCTCCGGCGCCGTGGACGGCGGTGGGCGAAGCGGGGCCTGATCAGCAGACCCCGAATATCGGCTCGGTTATTCAAGATATTGTGGACCGGCCCGGCTGGGCCAGCGGCAACGCCCTGGTGCTCATCATCACCGGCAGCGGTAAGCGGGTGGCTGAGGCATACGACGGCTCCCCTGCCGGAGCCCCCTTGCTCCGTGTGGCATTCACTACGGGTGGCGGAACGAACCAGTCTCCGAGTGTGGATGCTGGACCGGATCAGAGCATCATCTTACCGAACGATGCCACGCTCGATGGGGCCGTGATCGACGATGGCTTGCCCAACCCGCCGGGAGTGGTGACCACCACCTGGAGCGTGAGCAGTGGCCCTGGCGTGGTCACCTTCACTAACCCCAGTGCCGTCGACACCACCGCCTCTTTCTCGATCAGCGGCACCTATATGCTGCGCCTGACGGCCGATGACAGCGACCTGACCGTCTTTGATGAGCTGACCGTCACCGTCAATCCGTTAGGCATTTATTACGTTGCTCCTGATGGTGATGACTCAAACCTTGGGACGCTAGCTGAACCCTGGAAAACCGTAGCTTACGGTATCTCTCAGCTCCAACCAGGAGATACGCTCTATTTAAGGGAAGGGATTTATTACGAAACCGTCGATGTTGAGGCGCAAGGGACCGTATCTCAACCAATTACCGTTAAGAATTATCCCGACGAGACCGCGATCATTGATGGGGGATACCAAGTATTCAGAACAGTGCCTAATGCAGATTGGGAATTAGTTGATGCGACCAGGGATATATACCGATCGGTCATCACAGATGCTGCTCAAGACGTTGTTCACGCTTATTTGGTATCTGGTGATGATTATTATCACCTTGTGCCTTATGAAAGATACAGTGATCTGAGTTCAGATAACCAGGAGTTTAAACGCCTGGCTGATAGCCCCAACGATATTTACGTGGGTCCGGGTGTATTTTGGAACAGTTCCGACCAAAAGATATATATCCGCCTCACCCCCAGTCAGCAAGAACTTGCCATGGGATACAACATCCCGGCTAATCCGGACCCCGGCCAAAACGTAATATATATGGTGCCCCCTGGGGATGTTGTTGATTTTAAGGACGGCGCTGCTTATTTAGAGTTCGAAGGGGTAGATGCCAGGTTTCGTAATAATGCCTATCGGTTCCATACAGGCTCACATCACATTAACATCACCGATGCCAATGTTTTGGGTGGAAGAACGCATATAAAGATCGATGCTAGTGTTCATCATCTGGTTTTGGACGCGATTACGATAGATGACAGTATACCGCCGTGGGTTGCCTGGGTAGATGTCAAAGAGGAAACGGAGCCGGCACACAGCCTGCAGCAGGCAGGTATAAACTTGCAGGATTTCGTCCATGACGTGGCTATTAAGAATTCAACGTTTAATAATATGTTCGATGCCATCAATGCCACTAACGTAATCTCTAATGTCCGTATTCATCACAATGAGTTTTATGGTATTCGAGACGATGTGCTTCAGTTAGGCAGCGCCTCCTACAATATTGAAGTTGATCACAACCGAATGATTCATGTTGCGAAGGGGCCTGGCAGGCAAGGGTCCGGTACGAGTATCCAACCCGGCACGAAATATATTCATCACAACGTGATGGATATGACCAAACGGTGGTTGTATTTTCGGGTAGGCCACCCCAACTACGCCGGCTCGGGTGACGGCCTGAAGTGGAGTAGGGCTTTTGGGTCCCACACCGGGAGCGGTTTTGGCGCCGGTGATCCTTGGCAGATATACAATAACACGATCCTGATCGGCGCAGCAAGAAATCGAAATCTCAATCCCAAGGGCGTCGGGCACAGTTACACACTGGGCGTCATCCCTGGCGTGCCCCAAGAAGTCTACAATAACATTTTTGTTCAAACGCAGGCTCATCGCATCGCTAACGACACACGGGTTGACGACGGATCGCAAATCCTTGATGGCAATCTTTATTATCGGGCGATTCCCGCCGATCCACCGGAATATCTCTTTGATGACTGGGGAAATGGGACGATAACTTCAAGTTTTAATAGTCTTGCAGAGTTCAAATCTGACAGCTTATTCACCGAAACCCAATCCTACTACCCTCCCGGTTGGGAAAATTCCGGGATTGAAGCCGATCCCCAGCTCAACAGTGACTACTACCCGTATCCTTCTAGTCCGGCGGCAAACGGTGCGATCGATTTAAGCAGCAAAGGATGGCCTGGCGCCGATGACAGCCCGTATCGTGGTGCACTAGCGGTGCTGCAGGTGGCTGACTTCACGGGCTCGCCCACCGCTGGCGA
>JBFGLD010000405.1:0-5751 GCA_041576335.1 Anaerolineae bacterium
GTAAAGGTGCTGCCCTGCCCAACTTGGGTCTCGACTGTGATCGTGCCGTAGTGAGCTTTTGTCAACTCGTGAGCAATAGCCAGGCCTAAACCGGTGCCGGGGCTCGTGCGCGCGGCATCGCCTCGATAGAAGCGGTCAAAAATGTGCGGCACATGGGTTGAAGCAATCCCCGGGCCGTCGTCGCTGATTAGGATGGCAATCTGCCCATTGTTCAGTGCGGTAGAAAAGTTAATGGTTGCTTCGGGCGGGGTGTGTTTGAGGGCATTGTCAAGCAGTACGAGCAGCACCTGCCTGAGTGCGTCGTTGTCACCGGTAATGGTCACATCGAGATCTGACCGGTAGACGATTGATCGCTGCGGGGCCAGTAGTTTAACCTGCTGGTAGACGTCCTCGAGCAGCGGTTTGAGACGCACCGGCTCTTGCCGGAGCGGTCGTCCGGCATCAGCCCGGGCCAGCACCAATAATTCATTGACCAGGCGCATCAGCCGCTCGGTCTCATCGACCATATCGGCCAGCACGTCCGCCCGATCCTCAGCCCGAATGGGCGGCTTCCGCTGTAAGAGACCGATGTTACCGCGCAGAGTTGTCAGAGGCGTTCGCAGTTCGTGCGAGGCATCGGCGACAAAGCGCCGCTGAGCCTGGAGTGTTTCCTCGACTTGCAGATAAGCTGCCTGGAGTTCGGCTAACATATTGTTGAAGGTGGTTACCAGTTGGCCGATCTCGTCTTTAGGACCGCTGTAATCCACACGACGGCCAAAATCACGTTCCGCGCCGATAGCCTGGGCTGTGTGCCTGAGGCGGTTAATCGGCCGCAGAGCCAAACCGGCTAAGAGCCAGCCAATGCCGAAGGCCGCGATCACGGCCACGCTGCTGCCGGCAATCAGGATGCGCCCCAGTGTGCTTAAATTTTGATCCTGATCGGCCAGTGAAACGGCGACTTGTAGGATGAGCGGCTGCCCCGCTTCATTTGAGATGTATGGTTGGTTTTGGATAAGTAGCCGCTCTGTTTCGATCACCCCAATCTCGATCGATGTTTCACCACGCTGGGCCGCTAGAAGGGCCTCCTCACTGAGTGGCAGGGGAAGTGAATCATCCAGGTTGGGTGAACGATCCAGTACGTCGCCATCCAGCGTACGGACCTGAAATATAGTCCCGATCTTGGTGCGCGGCGCCGAGGGCCTCTTATCCGAGGAATGACGGGGCGGTGGCCTATCGATAAAGTATTGGGCCCGCTTGGCCAACTCTTTTCTAGACTCGTTCATGGTAGCCCGGGCTTGGGTCAGATAGAGCGTGCCGCTAAATGCGATTAAGGTCAGGGCCAGGATCGTGCTGTAAAGCAGCGTCAACCGCAGGCGAATTGACATATTATCCTTCCCGTAAGACGTAACCCACCCCGCGTACCGTATGAATCAGGCGTGGTTCACCGCCTGCTTCGGTTTTTTTGCGCAGGTAACCAATATACACTTCCAGCACGTTGTCCTCGCCGCCAAAATCGTAGCCCCAGACCTCTTCCAGAATGCGATCTCGGACCAGCACCTGGCGTGGATGCCGGATCAGTAAATGAAAGAGTTCAAACTCTTTGGGCGTCAGCTCAAATTGCCGGTTACTTCGCCGCGTTTCCCGGGTCACCGGGTCGAGATACAGCCCGGCATAAGCCAGCGGCCCGTCTGAGTTGATAATTTTTGATCGACGGAGCAGCGCCCGCAGCCGGGCCAGGAGTTCAGTCGGAGCAAAGGGTTTGACCAGGTAATCGTCCGCACCCCTATCCAACCCCTCGACCCGCTCCTCTACCGCATCACGAGCCGTCAACATGAGAACCGGAACCTCATCGCCGGCAGCCCGCAGATGATGCAGCATTTCCAGACCATCCAGTTCAGGCATCATCCAATCAAGCACGACCAGGTCGGGCGGTTCTGCCTTCATTTTGGCCAGCGCCTCTTGCCCGCTGGTGGCGGTGATTACCTCAAAGCCCTCGTAAATCAGGGTACGCTGCACCATCTTGAGCAATTTTTGATCGTCATCGGCAACAAGGATCATCGTCATTATCAATACCCGATTGGTAAACCCGACCCTAAAGGGTGCTGAAACTTTTAGAGTTTTCAGTTATGTCTCAGCGAGATTATAACGCAGGCTTTCGTTTCTGTCTATACGCCCCTTGGCTTCATTATGCCGTGTGTGTCTGAGCAAAAGCTAAGGAAATGCTGAGAAAACGCTGAGAGTAGTCAAATTGCAGCGCTTCTACGCGACTTCTGCACAAAATCTGCGTATTTAAGGTGTACCCTTATTAAAGGGTAGTGAATTAATGTCTGGAGTCTAACCATGGCCGACCTGAATTTGAGCGACTTTTTCCTAACAGAAATGACGACCTACGGTTCTGTAGTATTGAGTATCGCCCTGTTGCTGGGCGCGCTAGGTGTGCCGGTTCCGGCAACGCTGTTGGTAGTAGCCGCCGGAACATTGGTTCAACAGGGTGTCATCGACTGGACCGCGGCCTTAGGCTTTGGTCTGCTGGGTGCAGTCTTAGGCGACAATGTTAGCTACGCCTTGGGACATTACGCTAAAGGCTGGGTCCAGCGCCATTTCGGCTGGTCATCGGCCTGGCAAACGGCCCGAACTAAATTCGAGCAGCACGGGGCTCTGGCCGTTTATTTAACCCGCTTTCTGCTCACCCCCCTGGCCCTTCCCACCAATTTCATCGCGGGTGGCAGCGGTTTCACATTTCGACGATTTCTGGCTTTTGATGTGGTTGGCGAACTGACCTGGTTGCTGCTATACGGTGGGCTAGGTTATGCTTTTGGCAGCCAAGTGGAGCTCATCAACCAAGCGGTCAGCGAATATAGCGTCTGGTGGGTCGTTGTGGTCGCCGTGGTTATCGGTATCTACGGTTTGATTTCGTATCGAAAATTAATCAAGCGGCCTTATGACGTCTGTCGACTGGCCTTGTAAGGCTGCTCACGTGGACGGAGTCCTTGGCAGTTGGGGCCCTCGCAAAATGACATGCCGGACCGGCCTTTTTTGAAAGGTAGTGCTAATGAGGACCGTGTTCTAGAATTTAGGAAGATACCGTGTTTGCACGCCGCAGCAAAATCTGTAACAATGTATGGCACGGCAAAACACTCGTCGAAACCCAGCTGAAGCAAGGAACAATCATCTTGGCCGGAAAACGGGTTTACTTTCACGCTGCTGTGGCCAAAGCAGTGGGTGTGGACCGCAAAGTAAGCCGGCGGAGTTTTGGTATCATTTTTGACCTGCTTCAGTCGCCGAAAAACAAGGCGATAACCTATCGAGTTGATTATGTGGTGGCAGCCGCGTAAGCAAGAACCGGCTCCAACCGACTATCGCAAAACCCGACGTCGTCAGGAGCAAATTTTATTGATGCTGGTCATCCTGGTGCTTGTGGTCGGCGGCACCGGTTTGATCGGCCTGATCTGGGGCGCGTGGCACGCCTTGCAGGGCTTCCTCTGTCTCCTTGGCGGAGCTACGCTCATCAGTGGCTTGTGGCTCTTACTAAGCTTGATCCAGAAGTGGATTGAGGCGTAAGTTTCTCAGCATCTTCTCAGGGTTCTCTTGGGTAATTCTCAGGTGGCCTGTTTAGAATGGCAGCAGAAATCTGATGGACACAGCTGGTGGTTTAGCCCTGCTGACAATGAAAAAATGTAACAAGTAGTTTAGCCGTGTCGCGTACGACATCGTAAAAATTGCTTAAGTTTGCGGCCTAAAACAAAATCCTATTTATGGGGAAAAAAAGCGTAATGAATGGTATTGCTAAGAACGACAAAGAGCCGCTCATCCAGATTGAAGACATGACCAAGGTCTATCAAATGGGTGACATTCAGGTGCACGCGTTGCGCGGGGTCTCGCTGACGGTTCAGGCAGGCGAGTACGTTGCTATTATGGGCACCAGCGGGTCGGGCAAAAGCACCCTAATGAACATGATTGGTCTGCTCGACCGGCCGACGAGCGGTAGTTACCAAATTCGGGGCACCGAGTCGAGTAAAATGAGCAAAAGCCGGTTGGCCGACCTGCGCAATCAGGAGATTGGTTTTGTGTTTCAGCAGTTCAATCTACTACCCCGAGTCAGCGCTCGCCGCCAGGTCGAGCTGCCGTTGTTTTATGCCGGACTCTCGGGCCGCCGCAGCCGGGAGCTGGCCCTGACGGCCTTAGAGCGAGTTGGTTTGGGGGACCGGGCCAAACATCGCCCGGATGAACTCTCCGGTGGGCAGCAGCAGCGGGTGGCCATTGCCCGGGCGCTGGTCAATCAGCCCAGTTTGCTGCTGGCCGATGAGCCGACCGGGGCCCTTGACAGTCAAACCAGCGCCGAAGTCATGGACCTGTTTGACGAACTCCAGACTCAGGGATTGACCCTGATTGTCGTTACCCACGACCCCATCGTGGCCCAGCGAGCCAAGCGGGTGGTTACTCTGAGCGATGGGATAGTCGTTAGCGATAAGGCCAATGGCCGGCAGTTGGTTGTGCCCGCAATGGAGGTTGCGTATGAAAGCCATTAAATATTTGCAGGTCGCCATTGAAAGCATCATTGCCCACAAATTGCGGGCCATCTTAACCATGTTGGGCATCATCATTGGCGTAGCGGCTGTTCTGACCACCATGGGGATTGGTCGTGGAGCCGCGGCTAATATCACGTCGCGTATCGAAAGCCAGGGCACCAACCTGCTGACGATTAATCCGGGCGCGAGCAGCACGGGCGGGGTCCAGGGCGAAAGCGGCTCGGCCAGGACCCTAACCCTGGGCGATGCCAGAGCCTTGCAGGACCGGACCATCCACCCGGCCATGGCCTGGGTCGCCTCCGAGTATGCGGCCAATGCCCGGCTGGTTTACGGCAGCAGCAACAGCCAAAACCAGGTTACCGGCATCACCGCCGACTATGCTACCATCCGCAATTTAGAAGTTGCTTCGGGCCGATTCTTGACCGCTGAAGAAATCGAAGCGCAGAATCAGGTGGTGGTACTGGGTTCGGAACTGGCCGCCGACCTGTTTGGCGCAGAAAATCCGGTTGGCCTGAGCCTGAGAATCGCAGCCGAGCCGTTCCAAGTGGTCGGCGTTCTGGAAGAGAGCGGCGGTTTTGGGCGCAACACCCCTGATGAGCAAGCCTACGTGCCCATCGGCATTGCCCAGGGCCGACTGTTCAATGCTCCCCGCTACCGGGGTGAGTATACCGTCTCCAGCATCAGCGTTCAAGCTGCCGGATCCGAACAAGTCGAGGCAGCTGAACAGCAAATCGAAACCACCTTGCGCTTGCGTCACAACCTGGGCGCAGACGAGGACAATGATTTTAGCATCTTCAATCAGGCCAGCCTGCTGGAAACTGCCTCTGACATTTCCCAGACGTTGACCATCTTTCTGGGCGCTATCGGCGCGGTCAGCCTGATTGTCGGTGGAATTGGGATTATGAACATTATGCTGGTGTCTGTGACCGAGCGCACCCGCGAGATTGGCCTGCGCAAAGCGATTGGCGCCCACGACAACGATATTTTGATGCAATTCTTGATCGAAGCGTTGGTGCTCTGCTTTTTTGGCGGGCTCATTGGGGTTGGCCTGGCCTACGGGCTGGCGGCGCTCCTGGCCCAGGTACCGGCCTTCACCTTCAGCGTGCTTATTCAACCCGACGCCTTGGTGCTGGCCCTTGGCTTTAGCCTAATAGCCGGCCTGATTTTTGGAATTTACCCGGCAATGCGGGCCACGCAACTGGATCCGATCGAGGCCTTACGATCGGAATAGGAGATATGATGA
>JBFGLD010000406.1:0-5737 GCA_041576335.1 Anaerolineae bacterium
ATCCGGCCAATGCCTCGTCAATCGCGTTGTCGACAACTTCATAAACCAGGTGGTGTAACGCTTTAACATCGGTGCCGCCCACATACATTCCGGGCCGGCGCCGAACAGCTTCGAGCCCTTCGAGTACGGTAATGCTATCGGCTGTATATTGGGGGGATATATCTTTTTTTGGGGTGGCCATATAAGTGAATTCCTCCAAAACATGGTAATGCTTAGAAGTTGCGCGGTATAAAGGTGACGGTCACATTAATAAAAACCTTTGCGGCAAAGTTAGCCACGACGGCCAATTTCTTAACCATTCGAGCAACTATCACCCGGTAAATAAGACCCACTACGTAAGTTCTATGGGCTGTTTAAAGTGTAAATTAATGACAATAAATTATACCACAAAGTGAGGTTTTTCTCAAATAAATCAGGGGCTTTAAGCAAGCGAAATACCCCACATATAGGGTATAAAAGGCCAATGCCCTACAATATGTAGAGCAATTTCCATCCCAAAATCTTCAGGTTGTTTTCTTTATCACAGTTGGCAAAGCAGCAGTCTGGGTTACGATTACTTCTTTATCTTTGGTAATTTTGGCAGGGCTAAACTCGGCCTCGGTCCAAAATCAGGCAAACGGGGTGGATTCTGCTGCATCAGTTTCAATATCTCCTTAATTCCTCGCTCTAGCTGCGTATCTCTGCCTTTAGCATAATCCTGAGGTTTGACTTCAACCTCAATGTCCGGAGCAGTGCCATAATTTTCAACAGCCCAGCCCACATCTTCAAACCAATGGGAGAATTCCGGCTGGGTGGTGAACGTTCCATCCACCAGCGAGTGTCGCGGCCAAATCCCAATCACGCCGCCCCAGGTCCGCTTGCCGATCAGTGGCCCTAACTCTAAAATTTTGAAAGCGTGGCTAAAAATGTCACCGTCGGATCCGGCATACTCGTTTGTCAACGTCACCATCGGCCCCAGGACCGAATGAAAAGGGTAGGGTGCGACCTCGCCGTAGCGCGGTTTATCGTAGCCAATACGGCGGCGCGCTAATTTCTCCAGCAGGAGCTGAGAGACATTGCCTCCCCCATTAAAGCGCACATCAACGATTAATCCCTCGCGCTCAGACTCGGCCAGGTAATAACGATGAAACTCAGCATAACCGAAGGCGCGCATATCGGGTACGTGGACATAACCGACCCGACCCTTCGTTTGCTCGTGCACCCGGCGGCGGTTGGTTTCGACCCATTCGCGGTAGCGTGCGGGCCTGTCGTTGTGCAGGGTTTTGACCAGAACATTACGCGCCGACTCCGGCCCCGTGTTCCCTTGTCTCCCTTGCGCCTCTTGTGTTGTCTCGTCTGCCGGGTTGTGCCGGGACCGGGAGGTACTACTGTTCGGCGCAAGTAAGGTCAATTGAATTTCGATGTTTGAGCGGTTTACCAGCATCTGCTGTGGTGATACGTTCCGGCTCAGGCGCTGCCCATCGATAGCGAGCAGCACATCACCCACCCGTGCATTGACGCCCAACCGGTTTAAGGGCGAGTTGAATTTTTCGTTCCATGGGTCACCCTGAACGATGTGGGTAAGCCGATAACCATCTGTCTCATGGTCGTACTCAAAATCAGCACCCAAAAAACCTTGGTGATAACGAGGTGCCGGGCGATAATCGCCTCCCAGTTCATACGCATGTGAAGTTCCCAATTCCCCCTGCATCTCCCACAACAAATCGGAAAATTCCGACCGGGAGGCCACCTGTTCGACCAGCGGGTAGTAACGCTCGTAAACAAGCTGCCAATCAACCGAGGACATATCCTCGGTCCAAAAGTGATCCCGCTGTAATCGCCATGCTTCACGAAACATCTGTTTCCACTCATCCGGTGGGTTAATAGCAACGCGGACCCGTCTCAGGTTGAGCCAGCCGCTCTTTTTGTTGTGGCCGGTTGCGCCGTTATCCGGTTTTTCACCAGCTTTTAGCACCCGCAAATTTTTGCCGGAGCGGTAGATGAGATAGTTTCGATCGCGTGAAACATTAAAACTGTTGACCCCGTTCACGATAAACTCTTTCTTACGCTCAGCCAAATCATACAGTTCCAACACACCCTTGCCAACCGCATATTGGTTTTCGCGCCAACTATTTCCCAGTCTACCCTCAACCGGAAACGAAGTGAAGAGAACTTTGCTTTTGTTAATACCTTTGATTTGATAGTAGCGCCCCTCCGGTACGGGGAACACCGCCACCCGGCTTTGAATCCCGTCCAGATCGATTTTCAGCTGTGGTTTTTTTTCCTCGTTCTCCGCTTGAACTTGACCGCTTCCCTTGTGTTCCTGATGCGGTGCGTTTTCACGGTCCGGCCTGCCGCTTGCATTGATTTTATCCCCATTTTCTCCGTCTTCATCCGATGTTGCCCCATCCGGCATCGGGATAAACGGGTCCGGCAAGTTCTTTTGTAAGGTAACCAGGTAGGGACGACCGCCACGTGGAAAATTCAAATCAAAATAGTGGCTGTCGCCCACCGGATCAAAATCGCGATAGGAAATAAAGTAAATATACTTTCCGGCCGGGTCAAAGTTAGGGCCGTAATCCGATAGATCATGGGGGGTTGTGACGTAATGGGTTTCCCCCGTTTCGACGTCGCATAGCTTTATGGCCGAGGTCGACAAAGAGGTGCTAAAGTTGTATACGACCCAGCGGCCATCCGGTGACCAATCGGCGCTATTGATCCGGCCGTAGTTACTTTTATCCAACAGTTTTATGGTTTTAGTTTTCAAATCAAGGTACTGCAGCTCATAGCGATGGTTGCCAAAAACAATTGCGTCGTCGGCGGGTGACACCTTCAAAAAAAGTGGCCGGCCAATATCCAGCCCGTCGAGTCGTACAACGTGCTGACCATTTACTGATTGAGCGGCATACGCATGAACCTCGATTGTTTCTTCGCCGCTGGCATCACTAACCATCACCAACCGCTGACCGTCGTTGAGCCATTCCGTAAGCCGATAGCGTACGCTGTGCCGCTCACCTTGCTGAATGACGGCGCCTTCCCAGTTCGACATCGCAAATGATTTACCGCGCGTGTTCAGGGCCAGGCTATGCCCTTTAGGATGCAGTGCGAAATGATCCAAGTGACCGGCGGCCCTAACAAATTTACGGTTACGCTGTACCCGAGGACTGTGATATTTTACTCGTATCTTGGTTTGGGGTTGTTTACGGTCAACCTTAGCCGGATCGAAAATATAGAGAGCCGCGCCGGCCCGGTAGACTATCCGTTTTCCATCACTGCTAGGATTGCGTGCATAGAAGTCCTCGTGGTGGGTATGGCGCTGAACATCTGTGCCGGCGGGAGTGCACGAATAAATATTGCCGATGCCTTCGTGGTCCGACAGAAAATAAATCCGATCGCCAAGCCACAATGGATGGGCCATATTGCCTCTTATTTTTTTTAACAGAGGCTTAAATTTTCCGGTTGCATTTATATCAATCCAGATATCGCCGGCTGTTCCCCCGCGATACCGTTTCCAATTAGCCAGGTCGGCAGCTCGCCGCCCAATGACCACGCTGCCGTTGGGACCGTAGGAAATAGAACGGGCCGGCCCGAACGGCAGCAGTGCTGGCTGGCCACCGGTAGGACTAATCCTGTAAACCGGGGTCACGGGCTGAAACGGTTGCCCGACGTTGCTGGAGAAGAGGATAGAATCACCGTTAGGTGTCCAACCCAAGACCGTGGTCTGACTGCCCAAGTGAGTGAGGCGCGTTGCCGCGCCGCCCTCCGCAGGCATAACATAAACCTCGCTTTCGCCGTCTTCTCGCCCAATGAATGCCAAGAGCTTACCATCCGGGGAGAACATTGGATGTGTCACCACACCTAAATTGGCCGTTAAACGCCGGGCAATACCGCCTCGGGCCGGCACTTCCCACATGTCGTCCTCAGATACAAATACGACCTTGTTTTCAAAGATTGTGGGAAATCGATAGTAACCATCAATTGCCATACACTATCACCCTCGAGCCTATTGATATGTAATAAAAACTGGAAAATTGGCGGGAAAAGTATGAAACCTTGAATATTTACCGAGCCATCCCTATGAAATTTATTCAGCACTCGTGCCTAAACACGTTTGGCCAAGGTATTCGTAATTATTCTGCCAACGCGTCAAGCGAATTTCATTCGACTATCGGCATATTGTTACGAACGGCTACAATCTCCGCCATAATACTCAACGCAATTTCGGCCGGAGTCCGTCCACCGATATCCAACCCAATGGGGGCATGCAAGCGAGCTACCTGCTCGGGGGTCAAGCCCCCGGCTAACAGACGCTTGACCCGTTTGGCGTGAGTATTGGGGCTGCCCAGAGCACCCACATAATTTGCCTGGCTGGGCAACGCCATGAGTAGGGCCGGATCGTCAAGTTTGGGGTCATGTGTCACAACAACGACGCTGGTTTCACTGTTTAAGCCGATTTGGGGCAGGGCCTCATCGGGCCAGGCATGGATTATTGCATCCGCATGAGGAAAGCGCTCAGGCGTTGCAAACGCGGTTCGTGGGTCAACTAAATACGTCCGCAACCCAAGCGGCTTGGCAAAATGGATCAGATCACTGGCGATATGGACCCCTCCGACAATGACAAGCCGAGCAGCCGGTGAATGTACTTCGTAAAATACATCCACCTCCCGGGCCGCTTCGCCCGGCTCACAGGGAAGGATGTAATGACGTGTCGCGGATGTTCGCTGCTGCATCAATTTGTGTGCGTCATGTATTATAAGTTCCCGCAATGCTGTTTCCATAAGCGGACCTGCCGGCAACGCTTCCACCGGAATAACCGCTTTGACGCCAAGCAACGGTTCAGGTCCACGCACGATCGTAGCCAGGGCAACACCCTTATCTTGCTGAACATAATCTTTCAGTAACGAAAATAGAGACATAATATCTGGATCATCTCTACTGTCTATTGGTTTTCAGCTGCTGGCGACTTAAACGTCACCAATCTAATCTTTCGACGAAGACCTCAATAGTACCGCCGCAAGCCAGGCCGACTTCCCAGGCTTCTTCATCGGCCACACCGAAATGGAGCAACTTTGGCCGGCCTGTTTTGATAACCTGTATCGCCTCTTGGACGACGGCCCCTTCCACACAACCGCCGCTGACCGAACCCATCATTTCTCCTTTATGGTTTACGGCCATCTTCGCTCCCGGGGCGCGAGGGGACGACCCCCAGGTATTGATGACCGTGGCCATGGCAATCCTATCACCACGATTTTGCCAGGTTTCGAGATTCGCCAAAATATCTCTCATCGATGATCTCCAGCACTGAAACGCAAAGCGTGAAATGTGATGAAAGCCGGTCTACCTATCACGTTTCACGCTCACTTAAACAAAACTCAAAAACTATTAAAACTGGGTCACGATCCCATCTATTACTTGATTCTTCAAATTATGCCAAGACAAAAAACAGCGGTATTTAATTTTTCTCCTGCGATTCGGCCAGGGCTTCCTCTTTTAACTTGCGGCGAAGTATTTTCCCCGCCAATGACTTCGGGAGACTGTTGCGGAAAACTACGGTTCGCGGCTGCTTGTATGGGGCCAGTCGATCGCGGCAAAAGGCACGAATCTCGGCAGGCTTGGCACTTTCGCCCGGCTTCAGGACGATGTATGCCGTAATTTTTTCACCGCGCAAACCATCCGGCAACCCGATCACGGATGCCTCTAATACCTTAGGATGTTGGTACAGTACCTCTTCTACCTCGCGCGGGTATACATTATAGCC
>JBFGLD010000407.1:0-5733 GCA_041576335.1 Anaerolineae bacterium
AGGCCAGGTAACGGCCGTCGGGTGCCCACGTTGGAAAACGATAGCCCCGACTGTCCTTTGTAAGAAAACGAATTTGCTCGCCATCCGGTGACACCAGCCAAATGTTGCTGTCGTTACCCACGAAAGCGATGTGGTTACGGATGGTAGGCCCCGCAAATATCGGCGCGGTAAGCCCTGCCAAATTGGGTTCTTCGAGCCGATCCGTAATCTGAAGAAGCGCAAAATAGACAATCACGGCCAAACAAGCGATCAGCGCAATAAGAGTTATCCCGATGCCGACTATCCATTTTATGACGCCACGCGATTTGTTGTTGGTTATCTTTTCTTCAAGCGACTCCAACGATTTCAATTCCATTTAGTTATGACTCCTTGCGTTCATAAAAGCGCAGCAGAGTGCTACCGTATTTGCGCTCATCATACAGGCAGAGATTTTCTAGCGGCAGATCTTCGGACTCGGTTGGATGGATTTGAACGATAGCTACGCCACCGGGTCGTAACCACGGCTCTAAGTTTTGATCGATAATATGCAGGGCTCTGGCCCACATGCCATGATGTTGTGGGGGAGCGATATAAATCAAATCAAACGGTTGGATTGGTGAAGGTGGATGCTGCAAAAACCTAAACGCATCGCTGCGCTTGACATAGGCACCCTCGGCCAGCCCGGTAATTCGTAAATTTTCGCCAATAGTCCGAGTCGCTTCCTGGTTTTTTTCTACAAACGTAACGTGCGCAGCGCCTCGGCTCAGGGCCTCGATGCCAACGGCACCCGTCCCTCCAAACAAATCCAATACGCGTGCATTAGTAATCCATGGGCCTACAATGCTAAAAAGCGCTTCTTTGGTCCGGTCTGTAATAGGCCGAGTCGTAGCGCCTGGAACGGCTCTCAATTTTTTACCTTTGGCTGTGCCGGTAATTACTCGCATTCTCTCAAAAATTTGGCGGCTATGCTGTAATTTCGTTTACAAAGCCGTGCAGGCCGCGGCCTATTACGACGTGGCTTATTTACGGTTTGCCAGCAGAGGGTTACAGATATAGTAGCACAAAACGGGGTGGAATTACAATATTCTGAAACGCGTAACACACGTCTAACGCCAGCTCATAACTCGCTCGTCTACAAAATTGTAGCTCAGCGGTAACTGGTCATTGATCGCGTCGGGAAACAGCGGATGTTGATTGGAACCGTCAAAGTTCATGATCCAGATTTCCCAACGCCCGCGGCGGTCGGTCAGAAAGGCCAGCTGCGAGCCATCGGGCGACCAGGCGGCCGCGACATTGTTCCATAGCTTTCCATCGCTGTCCGGCTGGACAGGTACCCATAGTGGCGTCTCGGTTAAGCGCAGGCGACCGCTGCCGTCCCGGTTGAGCCGGTAAATATCGTAGCCCGACCCCCCGCCTTGGTTACCGACGGTGATGGCCAGGTATCGGCCGTCCGGCGAGAACACCGGCGATCCGTCGCCGGCACTGTCACTGATTGGTTGGCGGTAGTCTCCGTCAACACTTACCGCCAACAGGCCTCGCCCGCCATCGGAGATAATTCGCCAGGGTTGACTTGGGTCCCAGGCCGGCCGGAAGGCATAGGTGCCGCCATCAAGATCGTCGACGCTGCCATCAGCAATGTTGACCACTTTCAGGTTCCAGTGGACATCAGGGGGAATCTCCCAACATAGTTCCGGCTCGCCCTTGTCATCGACGCCCACTCGAATGTCGCTGGCGCCACGCGGCGGTCGGCGAGGGCTGCTCTGGGTTAGGTCAGTGCAGGCCGTATTCGACTCAAGCCGGCCGCCCTGTTGGAAATTCAAGACGATTTGCGAACCATCCGGCGACCACTCAGGCCCTTTCGCCTGCTTAATGAAGCCGAGAACCTGGCGTTCGGTTTTGCCGTCTATATCGATTAGCCACAACGAGCCCGTTTCTCCGACCCAGCGGGTGAAGGCCACAGTTTGCCCATCCGGCGACAGAACCGGGTCGATGCCATTCGTCAACCGGCGCAGCCCGCTGCCATCGGGTTTGATGACCATAACGTCGCCGCCGCTGGCCAGTTGGATGACAATTTCGCTCTCAGCAACCGGCCTGGGAGGAATTGGTGGGGGAACGAGGATTTCTGTCGCAGACTCAGCGTTTTGCGCCGGCAGCGGCAGGTCGGGAGCTTCGGGAAGATCTGCCGGAGAGCCGTTGACGGTTAGAAAGCGCAGTTGAGTCCAGCCCAGGCCCTCTTCGCCAACGGGTTGCACCAGGGCCCAACTCCGGCTTTTGTTCAGGCCCAGTACCCGAACCAGGGTATTGATAGCTAAAACACCGGTTTGATCTGTATAGATCCCCGGTTCGCGTTGCACCGGGATTTCGTTGCTGTCGACCCAAGCAGTGATAACCTGTGGGGCTTGATCCACAGTGCTTGCCACGTTCAGGTCACTTACCGACATCCAGCCTACGTCTGCCGTGAATCTCTGTACCTGAACCAAGAGCCATCTGCCGCTTTTATCTTGGGCCAGGATAGAGACTGTTGTGTCGTCGGCGGTCAATGTGTCGATCAGGCCAAACTCGGGTCCAGGACCTCGTCGTAAAGCAACATCTGCCCGGCTAATCCGGGCTGTGGTCAGCGGTGTCAGGGAACCGGCGGCGGGTGACGGATTGCTCACAGCGGTAGCAGGTATCGCCTGATTGCCTGAACTGCCGCTGTCGCTAGCCGCCGCCTCGGCGCCAACGATCCGCACGAATGGCGCGATGCCGCCAACGGGAATGGCAGCATCCGGGGTGGCAGACAGCACAATCGGCGCAGCAGGGACCGGCTGCTCAACCGTCAAATTCTCAAAGTAAACCCAGCCATAGTCCGAATCTGTGCCTGAGACCAAAACCCAATCTTGCAGCTTATTCGTAGCTAGGATAGACACTGTATCCCCTTGAGATAGCGTTCCGAGACGCTCATAAGCCGGACCTGGCCCCTGCCGGACGTTTAGGAGAGACTTTGTCGTAGCGCTGGTTACCGGTTTCAGGTCGGCCACAGTTGGGGCCGGCCCACTCTCAGCGCCGGCAGCGGTGACAGATGAGGCGGCTGCACCGGTGATTTCAGCCAGCACCGCAGCGACCGGATCCGGCGGAAGAACCGAGGCTTTGGTCAGATCGCCCATGACGCGCACCGTGTCAAGCGAAACCCAGCCGCGTCGCTGTGACGTGCCCAACACATACAGCCAATTCCTGCCGCTGTCTATACCCAAAACACCCACCAGTTCACCGCGCTCTAGCGCGCCGTTACTGCCGTAAGACGCGCCCGGCCCCTGGCGGACGACGGCATTCTCGACCTTAGGAAAAGCGACTGCAACTGCCGGGAAGCGACTGGCCAAGGACAAGCCACCTTGCTGGGTGAGCAGCTGCGACAGATCCACCCGGGCAACCTCAGCCTGATTGTCTGCCGGCACGGCCGTTGGTTTCGTTTCGGAAGATGGTGGTGTTGTCGGCGTTGCCGTTGGCGCCAGGGTCACTTTTATAAACGGGGTTGGCGCCGCCAAGGCCGGTGAGGGAATGGGTGTGGGCCATTTGTTTATGTCGAGCCGCGCTGCTGCTTCTTTTTCTTCGCCCTCAAAAACGCTACAACCTCCCAAAATAATCGAAACAAGAAGTATTAATGGTAACCACACCAGTTTTTTATTTGTCATTAGATTATCCTGCTAGTTTTGTATTTCAATCTTCCCATATCCGTGCTACGCCGCATCGGGGTCAGGTTGGGTGGGCGGATTAAGCGAGATAGCGGAACCGGGTTGTGGTGCTTGGCGCGGTGTTGGTTTCGGTCCCGGTGCCGGTTTTCCAACAGCTTCATCTTCTTCCAGCACGCGCCTATCGTCCTCATCTACACCAAAAATCGATCGAGTCGTGCGGGTCACCAGACCACCACTCCAGTCAAAGAAATTGTAAACCACCGGCACCAAGACCAGCGTCAAAAGCGTGGATGAGATGGTCCCGCCGATCACGACGGCTGCCAACGGAGCCCGGTTTTCAGAACCGGCCCCAGTTCCGAGGAGCAGAGGCAGCAAGGCGAAGACCAGGGTCAGGGTTGTCATCAAGACGGCCCGCAATCGCAGCCGGCCGGCTTGGGCCAGGGCTTCCTTGCGTTCATACCCCCGCTCTCGTAGATTGTTGGTAAAGTCAACCACCAGAATGGCATTTTTCGTTACCACGCCGGTAAGAAGCACGATCCCAAGCAGCGAGATGAGGTTGAGTGAATTGCCGGTCAGGTACAATCCTCCAAATGCGCCGACCAGGGTTACAGGCAGGGAGAACATAATTGCCAAGGGTTGCAGCCAGCTTTGGTAAAGGGCGACCAGCAGGATGTAGATCAATGCAATAGCCAGCAGGATCGATTGCCCCAGCTGGGCAAAAGAGTCGCGCTGTGCTTCTGAAGAACCGATAAACTTAAAGCCGTAACCGGTCGGAAAATCAATTTGTTCGTTGAGGGCTGCCTCAATATCATTGGCCACATCACCGGTTGTCCGCCCGCCTGTAACGCCGCTGCCGACGACCAACGAACGCTGCCGGTCGGCGCGGGTAATTCGGGCCGGCGCCAGACTGCTATCCACAGCAACAACACGGTCAAGCGTGATCGGCTGATCGTTGACATATCTCAAAGGTATCTGCAGCAGCTCATTTCTGTTTTGGCGGGCGATCTCGTTAAGCCGGAGGGTGATGTCAATTTCCGTGTCGCCCCCCGGAAGCTGGTACTTACCGGCGGGGCTGCCGCTAAGCGACGTACGCAGCGTGTTGGCCACCTGGGCCGGCGAAATCTCCAACTCCAGGGCAGCATTCCGGTCCACGATAAACTGCGTCTCCGGTGATCGGGCCGCACCGGTGTTTTTGATATCGGTTGCGCCAGGGACGGTCTGGATCACAGCCTCAACTTGATTGGCCAAGTCGATGAGCGTTCGCGGATCCGGCCCAAATATCCTGACTTCGACGGGACTGCCCCCCTGTGGCCCGCCACCTGAGTTCAGGCTGACCGATACGGTTGCCTCTGGTATATTTTGCAGCAGCGGACGTAAGTCATCCACCACGTTTGTGGTGCTGCGCTCACGAGCTTCTTTATCCACCAAGACCAGGTTGATTGTAGCTCGATTGGTTGAACGGCTGCTGCCGCCAAAGCCGCCGCCGCCCTGAGTCCCGACTTGGCTCAGGATGGCCGTTGCTTCAGGCACGCCGTCCAAAATGAAGTATTCGACCTGGCGCGTTACCAGGTCGGTGGTTTCCAAGTTGGTGCCGGCCGGCATTTCGACCACAATCCGGATTTGGCCGTCGTCCTCTTGGGGCAGAAACTCGCTGCCCACAAAGCCCCCGAAAACCAGATAGAACCCGCCCACGAGGGAGACGATGGCCAGCATCACGGCCAGGGCTTGGGTATAAAAGTTGTAGAGAAAAAAGCGCAGCGTGAGTTCGTAGAACCGGGCCAACCACTCAAACCCTTTCTCAAAAACGAAAAGAAATTTATTCCAAATCCAGCCAACCGGCCTAAAGAGAAAACTAAAAACTTTACGCAGTCCACGAGGGGGTGTTTGCGGTTTACTTTTATCCTTCAGCCACAGGCCGGCCAGCAGGGGGGTAAGGGTAAAGGCAATGAAGAGTGAGAAGAGGGCGGCCACGGCAATCGTCACCCCGTATGAGTAGAAGAATTGGCCCACGATACCGGACGTAAAAGCGACGGGTAAATAAACGACCACGTCCACCAGGGTAATGGTGATGGCGGCCAATCCG
>JBFGLD010000408.1:0-5732 GCA_041576335.1 Anaerolineae bacterium
AACGGTACGCCCCAACAGCGTTTTACGCTGATTCCTTCAATATCTCGCCCATTGGGATAGGCCAGGACGGTAACCCGATGACCGAGCTTCTGCAGGATTTGAACTTCTTCTAAAATTCTTACATGCGCCCCGTAATCAGCAAAAAACATGGTTGGGGACAGCATCAGGATATTTAGGCTTTTCTTAGCTTGCATGTGTTTGTGCAAAAGATTACGAACCTCCCGGGCCGCCAAATTGTACTCTAGGCCGGTAGGAATAGCAAGAAATGCGATATGTGATGCTCACTGCTTGCGACACATATGACGACACGGTATAATAACTCAAGTTGATAGCTAATGTCATTAAGGCAGTAGGCATCACTTTCATAAGCTCAGGAAGCAGTCCGATTAAGCGGAGTGCGGCGGATTAGTTGTCTGAAGCATACCTTTCAACCTAGTCTCCGCTTTGCTTCGTTCAATCAAGAGGCTCAGCTCTAATTCGAATGACATTGAGTTGTGGGCTATTTCGCGAGTAATCCGACGAGGGTAAGACTCCTCAATGACCGATTCCAAAATCAAACAAATCTTGAAAAATCTTCCTACCAAGGCGGGGGTCTACCTCCACAAAAACGCGCAAGGTAAAGTAATTTATGTCGGCAAAGCGGTTAACCTGCGTAACCGGGTCCGCTCTTACTTTCACAAGTCCGCGTACGCCAACAGCCCGAAGACGCTGCGCTTAGTTAGCGAAATTGCGGATATCGAATTCATCGTGGCCGAGAGCGAGCTTGAAGCGCTGCTGTTGGAAAACACGCTGATCAAAAAGTACCAGCCACGGTTCAACGTTAGACTGAAAGATGACAAGCGATACCCTTATATCAAGGTTCACTGGCAAGACCCGTTTCCGCGGGTAACTACCACCCGGAGGCTGCAAAACGATGGAGGCCGCTACTTTGGCCCCTACACGGCTGCCTGGGCTGCCTACCAAACGCTCGATCTGGCTCGAAAAATTTTTCCGTACCTAACCTGTACCCGCAACATAACCGGCCACGATGAACGTGCCTGTCTTTACTACCATATCGGCCGTTGTGCTGCTCCATGCATTGGCGTGGTCAATCAACAGGGATACCGCCAGATTATTGATGGATTGTGCGACTTTTTAGACGGGAAAGTTGAGCCGGTCGTGACCGATATACAAAGCAGGATGGAGGCAGCCGCCGAAGCACTCGATTTTGAACGCGCCGCACAATTGCGGGATCAAATCAAAGCCATCGATCAGGTCGTTGAAAAGCAAAAAGTGGTTAACACCGATACAGTAGATGAGGACGTTATCGCTTTCGCCCGGGCCAATGGTGATGCCTGCGTGCAGGTTTTCTTTATTCGAGGCGGCAAATTAACCGGCCGTGATTATTTTGTACTGGAAGGAACGGCAGAAGAGGTTGATGCCGAAATCATGTCCTCTTTTCTGAAACAGTTTTACGACCAGACTACGAACATCCCCCCCGAAATTCTACTGCCGCACGATGTGGATGAACTGCTTATTATCCGCGACTGGCTCAAAAGCAAACGGGGAGCCGAGGTGACGATTAAGGTCCCCCGGCGAGGCAAACGTAAAAAATTACTGGAGATGGCCTCTCAAAACGCTGCTGAAACCTTAGCCCATCTTCGCGCGCGCTGGGCCGTCGACGAAAGCAAGCAGACGGAGGGATTGGCTGAACTGCAGCAAACCCTCGACCTGCCTGAGCCGCCCCTACGCATTGAATGTTACGATATCAGCACTTTGCAGGGGACAAATACTGTGGGCTCGATGGTCGTTTTCGTTAAAGGAATACCGCGTAAGAGCGATTATCGCCGCTTCAAAATTAGAACGGTCACGGGCCAGGACGATTACGCCAGCATCCAGGAAATGTTACGCCGCCGCTTCAAACGGATGACCGATGAGGGTTACCAAGAGCAGTCAAAAATCGGTAAAAAGGGTGATAGCGATAACGCCTGGGCCCTTATTCCGAATTTGATCATCATCGACGGTGGCAAGGGACAGTTGAACGCTGCTCTGGACGTGTTAGATGAGTTTGAGCTGCGGGACGCTGTCCCTATTGTTGGGTTAGCCAAGCGTGAGGAAGAGTTATTCCTCCCAGGCCAATCCGAGTCGTTGATGCTGCCGCGCAAATCCCAAGGACTCTTCCTGATCCAACGTATTCGCGACGAAGCACACCGGTTCGGAGTCACGTACCATCGCCAGCTGCGCGGTAAGGGCTCCATCCGCTCTAGCCTGGACGAGGTCGAAGGTATTGGTCCTAAACGGCGTCGAGCGTTGCTCTCGAAATACGGCTCACTGGAAGCAATACGTCTGGCCAGTGTTGAAGAGTTGGCCTCGGTACCGGGAATGACGAAACCGGCCGCCGAAGAACTTAAAAGGGAATTATAAAGGCATCGAAAACCCATGAACTCGATAACACTCGTTTTATTTCTTCTTGGATTTGTACTGCTTATTGCCGGTGCCGAGCTGCTGGTGCGCGGCGCTTCACGTTTGGCCATGGCCGCCGGTATCTCACCGTTGGTCGTTGGGTTAACCGTGGTGGCATACGGCACCAGCTCCCCTGAACTGGCAGTAACCATACAGTCGACCTATGCCGGACAAGCCGACCTGGCAATCGGCAATGTCGTGGGCAGTAATATTGCGAATGTCTTACTGGTTTTAGGAGTCACGGCTAGCGTTTCACCACTGGTCATCGACCAGAAATTAGTTCGAAAAGAGATCCCGCTGATGATCGGGATCTTTTTTCTGCTGCTGGCGCTCGGTCTCGATCGAAAAATTGGCCTTATCGACGGGCTTATCTTCACCGCCGGGGCCATCGCTTACACCGTATTTGTAATCGGCCAGAGTCGCAAAGAAATCAAGGTCATCCACGAAGAATATGAATTGGAGTTCGACGGAGACAAGGCCAAAATAACAGGGCCTTTAGTGCTCCTCACTCAGATCATCTTCATTATTGTGGGACTAGGTTTGCTGGTAGTTGGCTCACGCTGGTTAACCGACGGAGCCATCGTGCTGGCCAGGTTGTTTGGGGTAAGTGAATTGGTAATCGGCCTGACTGTTATTGCTATCGGCACATCGCTACCCGAAATCGCGACCTCAGTAGTTGCCTGCCTACGTAATGAACAAGATATCGTGGTTGGAAATATTGTCGGCAGTAACATTTTTAACATTTTGTTTGTACTAGGCTTAGGCAGTATTGTCTCGCCCAACGGTATTGACGTGTCCGCCACCGCTCTAGCTTTTGACATACCGGTCATGATCGCTATAGCCATCGCTTGTTTGCCAATTTTCTTCAGCGACAACCGGATTGCCCGCTGGGAGGGAGCGCTGTTTCTGGGATATTACGTAGCCTATACAATGTATCTATACCTTCAGGCTACCCGGCACAGCGCCTTAATTCCCTTCAGCAACGTCATGCTCCTGTTTGTAGTGCCGATTACGATAGTTACACTGGTAGTGGTGTATTTCCGGGAACTTAAGGCAAACCAACGCCAGACGAAAATAGCCGAAAAAGCTGAAAGAACTTCACTTGCACAACCTCAGGCCCCGCTGCCATACCGCAACTCCCCACCTGCGCTCGACGCAGAATTAGAAAAGATCGCGGCCAGTCCCCACAGCAAAGAAACTGAATAGAACGATGTAATCCGGATTACGGTCTAAAACGATTGCTTCCGGTAAGATGTGATCCCAGGACAGCGTCTATGGCAAGACGTATGCTTAATTTGCTGTCCCAAAAACCTAGGACATTACCGGAAAAAGGTTGGACCAAGGAGAGTAGGATGAAAAAATTTGATGCCATTATAATCGGTTCCGGACAGGGTGGTGGCCCATTAGCCCATAAACTGGCCGACTTGGAGTGGAAAGTTGCCCTAGTTGAACGAGAATATCTGGGCGGTAGTTGTATAAACTGGGGCTGTACGCCAACCAAAACAATGCTGGCCAGTGCCCGTATCGCTCATTATGCCCGTCGTGGGCCCGAGTTTGGCATCCACGCAGAGGGCCTTAAAGTTAACCTGTCCGAAGTGGTCGCCCGTAAAAACAAGATTGTTGAGGAATGGCGTGATGGACAGAACTACCACGCCGAAAGCCGACCTACGCTAAAACTTTATCGCGGTCACGGCCGCTTTGTTGAACCCCACACGGTAGAAGTTGATGGTGAAGCCCTGACCGGTGACCACATTTTTATTAACACCGGTACGCGCGCGCGGAACCTGCCGCTGCCGGGCCTCGACCGGGTTGACTACTTGACCAATCGCAATATTATGGATTTGCCGGAAGTTCCAAAACATCTGATTGTCCTCGGCGGGAACTACTTGGGCTTAGAATTTGGACAGATGTATCGCCGTTTCGGCAGCCAGGTTACCATTATCGAGTTGAAGGATCAGATTGTGCCAGGTGAGGATGAGGATATCGCCACCTCACTGCAAGAGGCCTTAGAGGCGGAAGGAATAGAATTTCATCTCGGGGCAACTGCCAGCCGGGTAGCGCAGACCGCTGATGGGCTTGAAGTGATTATTCGGTATCAAAAGGATGATCGAACGGCAGCGCTTAGGGGTTCCCACTTACTGGTTTCGGTCGGACAAGTCCCTAACACCGACGACTTAGGACTGGAAGCCGCCGGGATCGAAACGGATGAGCGCGGTTGGATCAGACATAATGATAAGCTTGAGACCAATATTCGCGGGGTGTGGGTCATTGGCGATGTCAAAGGCGGTCCGGCCTTTACTCACGTTTCATACGAAGATCACTTGGTTATTTACGACAACTTAATCAACGGCAAAAATCGCACGATTGCAGACCGCATTGTTCCCTATGCCCTCTTCACCGACCCGGAACTGGGCCGGGTCGGCATGACCGAAAAAGAGGCGCGCGCTGCAGGCTATAAGCTAAAGGTTGGCAGCATACCGATGAGTTGGGTGGCGCGGGCGATCGAGCGTGACGAAACCGCCGGTATGATGAAGATCGTCATCAATGCCGCTAATGACCGTATTTTAGGAGCTGCTATTCTAGGCTCTGAAGGCGGTGAGGTCGTTCAGGTTCTGCTGGCGTTGATGATGGCTGATGCCCCCTGGACTTTGTTTGAGAAAGCAACATTTATCCATCCAACAGTGGTGGAAGGCTTCTTCACCTTAATGGACAACGTAAAACCGGTTGAATAAATTAGAAGGTCAATTAGCTTACCAGGCCTGGGCCAGCCGGCCCAGCGCCAATGATAGCATCAGCCCGAAGGCGAGCAGTGCCAGCAGCAGCAGCAAGCTCAACAAGGTTGGCTCGGACAGCCGCTGACGCACACGCGGCAGCCGCAGCAGGATGATTAGCCCCGCCAAACCTATCACGTTTCCTAGACAAGCTTGCTCCACATTGTCTGGAACCGAGAAAACCGTTAGGAGTCCCACGCAGATAAATAGCCAGATGACAAAGCCCATAATTGCTTTCTCATCCACGATCAGACCTTATCCGCCGGGAATCCATTGACGCTCGCCGCCGGCCTGAACGATCCGGCCAAAAATGCCGTTAGAAAAATGATTAACCCCAAGGACGGTATTTGGCCGCATTAACTCGCCATACAATTGGTCTCGGGTGCGCCGGGCTAACTCTTGATCGACGTCGAAGGCTACACTCCACTCCGGCTCTTTGAGCTGCATCACGCCATGGAGCACATCGCCGGTCAGAAAAACCCGCTCCGACCCGGCCGAGACAATAACAGAAATGTGCCC
>JBFGLD010000409.1:0-5731 GCA_041576335.1 Anaerolineae bacterium
CCACGCACTCTTATCGAGTGTTCGCCAAACTTCAGCAACCTCCTCGCTGGGAGGACGTAATGCCCTGTCCCCCTTTGATATGTGTCGTAAGGTGACACGCTCGTCTTCATTGGACAATTCGCTCACCGGAGTCATCCCGAGCGCCAATCATATAGGCCACGATCTGCTCACGAAATTCGTGGATATCACCGGTGATAGGTCGGTCGGCGACCTTTTTGCCCTGGCGCAGCACCACCACCCGATCACCCACGGCATAGATATCTTCTAAACGGTGGCTGATGACGATAATGGCGCACCCTTGTGCCCTGAGTTCTCGGATCAGGTCCAGTACCTGGCCAATGGCGGCGACGCTGAGGGCAGCGGTTGGTTCGTCCATGATGATCACCTTGGCGTTAAAAGCAGTTGCGCGACCTATGGCTACGGCTTGACGCTGACCACCGGACAGGTTCTTGACCTTGAGACGGACAGAGTCGACGTCAATCCTGAGGTTGTCCAGAACCTCTCGGGCTCGGCCGTCCATGCACTGTTTGTCCATAATTCGGATAGGACCCAGTCGCCAGCGTACGGCCTCTCGTCCCAGGAAAACATTGGCTGCCACGTCCAAATTGTCGGCCAGGGCAAAATCCTGGTACACCATTTCGATCCCTAAGCGGCGAGCATCTTCCGGCTTAGTGATGTGTTTTCTTTCGCCCTCAATGAGAATTTCCCCGGCTTCAGGAATATAGGCGCCGCTGAGGACTTTCATAAGGGTAGATTTGCCGGCAGCATTGTCGCCGACTAAACCCAATACCTCGCCGTGGTCCAGCATCAGATTTACCCCCCGCAAAGCCTGGACCGCCCCAAAACTTTTCTTGATCTTCCGCATTTCGACGATAGGTGTCGCTTGTGTCATATATTACGTTCCTATGATTCGACCGGCTCGGCGTAAAGCTACCCCTGGCGATAGCGCCGCCAGGTGTCATAAGTTACCGCAATCACCAGCACCACGCCCAAAACCACATCCTGTAGATAGGATGACAGGTTGATTAGCACCATACCGTTGACCATAACGCCCATTATGGCGGCGCCCAAGATTGCACCCAGGATAGTGCCTTCGCCCCCAAAAAGGCTCGTGCCGCCGATAACCGTGGCAGCAATAGCCCACAACTCATACGCCGCACCAACCGTTGGCGTTCCTTGTCCCAAGCGCGAGGCAAGCAAAATGCCCACCAAGCCGCCCATTACCCCGCTACTGGCGTAGCAAAAGAGACGAACCCGATTCACATTGACCCCGGATACACGTGCGGCCTCGATGTTGCCGCCGACCGCGTAAATGTGGCGTCCCAGGGTGGTCGAATTAAGTACGAAAGCGGCCAACAGCGCAACAATCATAAGGATGATGAACATGATCGGGATCTGAAAAATTTCACCTTGACCCAACACCAAAAAGGGAAAGTTCGATGGGAAAACGATCGGGTAACCGCGGGTAATAAAGGCCGCCAAACCGCGAGCCATCAGCCACGTACCCAAAGTGATAATAAAAGGCGGGATCCGCAGCGTGGTGACACAAAAGCCGTGCCATAAGCCGACCAGGGCGGCAAAAGTGAGGACAATAATAATAGAAGGTACGATACCAAGGGGAGGTACAAAGAAAATGCCCTGCATCATCATTGTGGCAATCAAAACACCTGTCAAGGCCGTCATCGAACCGACTGATAGGTCAATACCACCTGTGATGATCACCAGAACTTCCCCAATGGCCAGAAAACCAAAGGTAGCCACGAAGCGCATAATAACCGCCAAATTGGCCGGCTTAAGAAACACTTCAGGTCGCTGCCACCAGAAGAAGAGGCATAAACAGAGGAAGGCGACGACGATGCTTGCCTCACGAAACCGGAGAAGCATCGCCCACATCCTGGTCAACCATCTGGCGGATACCTCTGTTCCCATCGCCGTGGTTTCTCTTAAGATGTCCATCGCAGCAGTTGCCTCGCGTCGCAACGCCCTCGCTCAGGCCATTTCTACGCCTATTAATCGCGAAATATCAGCAGGCAAAATACGGGTCAATTAAGTCAGAGCAGTTCCTCCTGGCTGGTGCTTTGATGTGCCCCCACGAGGGAATCGAACCACTAGCCACATACCACCCTTTTGGGGGGAGAGACCACTCTGCTTTTCGATGTGGCGGTCGGGGCGCATAGTTGGGTAGACCGGTTTAGGTATCAAAAACCCCCAAATGCGCTGGGCATCTGGGGGCATTTGAAACTCGTCGAATGCCCAGTTTTCTATCTGGTTACGTAACTGAATAGTTGCTTGAACACTCTGTTCATCTAAGCGGCCTTGGGTTGATCATGGGCGCGTACCAGTAGGACCGGTACGCCGGCGCCACGCAAAACCTTATCGGCTACGCTGCCATAAACCCACCTTTGCAGACCCGTACGGCCATGGGTGGCCATCACGATGATATCAATGGGTTTTTGATGCGAATAATCAATTATTGTTTCAGCCGGCGGTCCCAGTTCTACGGCTAGATGTATCTTAATATTTTTGGGTCCATCCCGTTTATAGATCTTTTTTAAATACTGCAGGGCTAAATCTCTTTGACTTGCCCACTGCTGGTCTACATAAATAAGATGATTCTCATCGCCTATGACGTGTTCGAGCGGCAGCACAACCTGTAGCAACGTTATGTCGGACTGACACAGCTCAGCCAAGCTCAAAGCGTGCCCCAGCGCCAGCTCAGCCAGTTCTGAGCCATCGAGAGGAACAAGAATGTGTTGATAGCGTTTGCCCATCGTCATTCCTCCTAACCGAGCCGCTTTATACGCTCGCGCACGGTTTTGTTGAACCCAAATTCTGCCCCTTTATCCAGTATATTACAAGACTTTCGCGGATACACCCGGCATCTGGGGGGGTTGGTGACTGGACAAGTGGCGAGTATTTTTCCTGGACAGTTAACCAGGTATTGACGCGCTAAAAAACTAATATCTATTTGAGCTAAAGTGCACGCAGCAGGGTTAGTTTTTGTAGGATTTAAAGGTCACGAACGAAATCTCCAAAGGTTTGGGGCTTCGGCGCGCATCCGGGGCCAACAAAAATGGGATTGGTCATGACCAACATCTGTCCGTTCTCATCGAATACTTCAAACCGGTACCAAGCGGAATGCGAGGTAACGGCTCTGTCGCTGAACTGTATCCGGGCCTGGCCGTCGTGAACAGGAAACTCAGCCACGGGCTGACCGTCCTTTACAATTTGAGCACTAGCGGGTATAGAGCACTCTGATACGCTGCCGCTAAAGGTAATCGTTCCGCGTAAATCCCCCATATCGGCCCCAATATCGTACAGGCTGCCGTCGAATTGGGCTCGAAACGATACCTCCGGCCCCATACTAACATAGACCCGGTGCTGTCGTAAGCCGGCCAGAATTGCCGCGCCCGATAGTTGTTCCGCGTAAATATAGTTTCTGGGCCAGCCCAGTCGTTCGGTGTGCCTTTTCTCACCAGGTCTGACTTCCAGCACGTGGTGATCGCTGCCCCCAATTGCCGTGATTCGGTAACCGGCATTTAATAACCTTGTCCACAGCGTAACGGCACGCGGATTGCCGCGCGAGTCGTCTGGCCAATCCGGCTTGTTCAAGATTTCCAGGCAGTGGACATAACGAAGCTCTGTGGTATCGTCTTGCCATTCGCCGGGACCGCGGAAAGGATGATTGATGGAGTTGATTAGTCCTTGCGAGGCAGTCCGGCGCATCAGCTCGGTTGTGGTCCGATATTTTCCGGCCAACTTGATGGTCAGCATCCCAATGCATATATTTTCCATCCAATCTGACCATCCCTCAACCCCGTAAATATTGAAATGCCCGTTCTGGAGCGTGATTTCGATACCTGGCATGATCAAGAGGTCGGGGTCTGGATCGAATCTGGGAAAGGCATCGATCCGGTTGTGATCGGTTATGGCCAGGAAATCCAAACCTTCGGTTTTAGCCACTTCAACGAGTTTCGAGGGGGGGTGATACCCGTCTGAAAGGCTGCTGTGGGCGTGCAGCTCGCCACGATACCAGCCGGCCTGTGGCCTAAACACTTTTGAAAGTAAAAAAGGGTGCATGATAAATTGTTCTCCGTTACGGACGGGGCCGTCTACGGCAATTGTTGGGGTTCGTTGACATTCTCAAAAAAAGATGTCACTCTTAAATTTAATTATACCACAATTAAGCAGGGGGGCTGTTGGTCGAAATTTCGAATGAATGCTATTTGATTTCGCCGGTGGGTCCGTAAATATCCATTAATTGCAGGCGAGTAGCTTTCAGCCGGTCAGCGATTACCTCAGCGATCCGCCACACAATCGCGTAGCCTAAATCGCAGTTGGCCTGGCAGACCTCGCGAAGTTGGGGCGTGCTAATGGCGATGGCACGGGTAGCCTTAAGGGCCCGGCTGCTGGCGGTTTTGCGTTTATGGGGGAAAAACGCCGACCAGCCTAATAACTGACCGGGCCCAACCGTGAAAATGGTCACCCGGCCTCGACTCGGTACGTACGTTTCGACGGTAACCAAGCCTTCCTCAATCAAATAGAGTATGTCGCCCAAGTCACCTTCATTATAAAGGACATCGCCTTCCGAAAATGTCGCCTCAAAGGCCATTTCGGCTAACTTCTCGATATGTCTTGGTGCGAGGCCGCGGGTAAATTCCATTTTTTGCAGCGACCAAAGCAGGGTTTCAGATTTCATTGATTGTACCTCCTATGGGTTCTTTAATTCTCAAAAAAGAAAGCAGCCTGATCGAATTCTCCAGGTCCCGTCCCAGGTCCTACCTGCCCGGGGCATGGAACGCAGGACGTGAGCCGGCGTCAATCGGCCAAAAACCTTTCCGAGAGGTCTCTTGGTAGATTGAAACGATCTCCCCCATATTCCGTTAAACACGCTCGTTGGGGTGAGCCTGTAAGCAATGCTCGCCTTTTTTTGGATACGCTGCCAACGCTTGGCAAAGGCGGTCGACCAAGCACGGTACAGCCGCCGCCACGTCCGGCGATAAACCCGGTCCTGGCTCAGTCGAGGCAATCTCGACGCCCCATAGAATCACTTGTTCCGGCAAGCGCTTTAGAGCGGCGGCTAAGTTCAGCACCTGCCCTATTCCCAGCCCGTGGGACGAAGCGCGTTCAACACCGCGGGAATCAGTTAGATGTGGCTGCCACACCTCGTGATGAATAGTCCCCGGTGGTGCACCGCTTTGCACGGCATCGACTACGATGAGCAGCTTACATCGGTTCATCAGCTCGATCAGTTCCACTGCCGGCTGCGGCAGTATTAGAAATGTGATCTGCGGGGGTTCAGCGCGATCCTGATCATGCCTTAGTTGAGATGTCGCGATGTATTCCGACTGCAGGCGTCGAACCGCTGCAACACCTACGCCATCATCTAAGGCCCACGGATTGCCAACCCCAACAACAAACACGTCCATAAATCCGCCTCTGTCCGGCTATCATCACGCTAAATATGGGAGAATAATGGACAGGATTTGCGTAGAAATCCTGTCCAATTAATTTAGCAGATTTTGACGGCCCTGCTCCGGTTTCATCTTCGCTCAAGGTTAAGCTTCAAAAAATGCGTGGCGCACGAGATACACGGGTCATAGCTGCGGACGAGTTGTTCGCAGCGCCAGGTAGCCTCTTCTAACGGCAGATCGAGTACATCCGGCACGAAGGCCCACAGATCATCCTCCATGCGCTTCAAGTTTTGCGAGGTGGGTGCCCAAATGTGCGC
>JBFGLD010000410.1:0-5723 GCA_041576335.1 Anaerolineae bacterium
CCAGGGTGGCTCCTTTAAAGGGTGGCTGATGCGAATTGTGACCAATGTTTGTTACGATCAAATTCGCTACAAAAGCCGCCGTCCCGCAACTTCGCTGGAGGCTATGAGAGAGGATTCGGACGAACACAACAGCCGATTGGTGAGTGATTCCGAACGTCCCGAAGAGCATGCCCTACGCAGCGAGTTAAATGAATTAATTCAATTAGGTATAACGCATCTGCCAGAAGATCAGCGCCTGGTCTTGGTGCTTAATGATGTTCAGGGATTTTCTTATCAGGAAATTGCCGAAGTTATCGGTCAGCCATTAGGAACTGTAAAATCGCGCCTCAGCCGGGCCAGACGGCGCCTGCGCAACTTTTTGTTAGAGCAGAAGGAACTTTTGCCGGGCCAATACCGTCTGAATGATGAGTAGTTAGAGATTTTTCGATGGCAGACAATACTAATCCCAAATTTAATATAGAGCAGGTACGCGACTTACTTTCGCCTTATTTAGACGGTGAAGTAACGGATGAGGAACGAGCCCTAGTTGAACAAGCCGTGGCGACATCACCGGATTTGAGTTGGGAATTGGAAACCTTACGCCAAACCGTAGCCCTTGTCTCTGCTTTGCCGCGTGTCCCTGCATCACGGCCGTTCACGCTTTCGGAGGCGGACGTGAAGGCCGTTTCCCGCCCCGCGAGACGGTTTCTCGGCCTACCCGCCTGGGTCAATGGTTTAGCCGTTGCCGCGGCCGCTCTCCTCTGCGTATTCGCGATCGGCACTGTTCTCTTTAACAGGCAGTTGGGCAGCAGCCAGCGCGCTGCCGAGGTGGCCGTTGCACCGCAGGCTGCAGCTCCGGCCGAGGAGCGAGCCTCCGAAGCGGCCGGCGAACCGACCTTTGCGCAGGAGGCGGCCCCTCCCGCGCCGGTGGCAAAAGAAGCCACCGCAGCGGAAGTCATGGCGGCGGATGAGGCTATCGCGGAAGCACCCGTTGAAGAACAAGCTGAGGGAGCTGTTATGGAAGCGGAGGTTGCTCAAGATGTGGCAGCCGATCAGGCCTCAGAGGCAGTAGCTCCAGGCGCGGTAGGTGAGGAAAGTGCTGCCGCGCAAGCCTTTCGAGAAGAAACAGATGCAGTTGGCGCCGCGGAGTCGGCAGCTGCTCCGGCGCCAACCGGGACCCCTGCGGTTGAACCCACCGTGGCTGTAGGGCAGCCCGCACCGCAAGCCGAATCAATTGAAGAACAAGCGGCAGCTGAAATGGAGCAAGCCGCGCCGGCGTCCGAACCTCAGCAAAAACAGAGATTGGAGGCGGATGCTCTCCCATCAACGCCCGGCCCGACGGCTCTTGCCGCTCAGCCGACGCCCAGCCCTAGCCCGTTGCCCAGTCCCACGCTTCAGGCTCAGCCAAGCCCTTCCCCTGCCCCTACCCTGAGCGTCACGTCGACGGAGGCCCCTCCCCCATCTGCGTTCGCCGGTACATTTTCCACTATTCTCACTTGGCTGCTAAGTGTCGGGGCTATCGTGCTAGGAGCTGTGCTGGTCATCGCCCTGCTGGCCTGGTTTATCGTCGTTATGGCTAAGCGACGATGATACGCTGTAGAAAAAGCAAATGATTTGAGCCTATCTACAACATCAAGTGCTGGCTCGCATTCTCTCGACACGTTGACTTTTAACGCGAATATCGCTAAAATGTTTTTATTCGCCTCGTCAAAGCGTCTAAATTTCATAAACCCGTGTGAATAAAAAATGGCAAAACCTGCAATACTCGTAGTTGATAGCGATGAAGGTTTCGGTAAAATGCTTAAGGAGGGCCTAAATGGTAGTGGCTATTACCACGCCGAATGTGCCCACAGTGGTCGCGAGGCCTTAAGGGCTGTCCTTGGAAAATCATTCGATCTGGTTATCGTTGATATGGGAATCAGGGATGTCTCCCCCATAAATCTGGTGAGGGCTATCCGTAAAGCTAAGAACAGTATCCGAGTCATGATGATCCCCCTTATGGGACAGCAGCTTCCGGAAAGCGTTAAAACGCTCAATATTAATGGTGTTCTCTCAAAGCCCTTTTTTGTGGGAGACCTTCCCGACTTAATCGATCAGGCGATGGGACGCAGTAATAGTGCCCGTATCGCTTCAAATTCTGCCAAGAAAGCCTCTGAGCCTCAGCCGACTTCTAGGCAAACAAGAACCACGGTCGATAAGCCGAAGGAAGAGTCAACTTCGAACGAGCCTTTACCCGTAGCAGCAACGCCGGCTATTCGCCAAGAAACACTCCGGTATCTGCGCGCCAATGAAGGTAAAATTTTGCAGCTATTAAATGATTTGAACCGCGAGGTGCGGGCCGAAGCTATCCTATTCATCGCCGGGCGGGAGTTAATTGCTCAGGCAGGCCTATTGGGCCGCGAACAATGTCGAGAGCTGGCCGGGCTCGTAGCTCAGAGTTCGCAGGCTGCGGCTCAGGCCGCTCGTTTTTTGGGTGAGAAAGCCGGGCGCTTCGCCCAAAGCTCACACGAGGGGGTTGAGTATCGCGTTTATACGCTAACGTTGGATGAGGGGATCTTGTTATCGCTGGCAATCAGTTCTAACATTCCTTTGGGCATGATCCGGCATCAATGTCGCCAGACAGCCACTCAATTAGCCAGATTTATTTAAACACGATTATTAGATTCCTCGTAGTCGAGCCCGTACTTCTGCACAATGAGGGCAAGTATCTCCCTTATAATCGCGACCACACGTCGTGCAGCTCTTAAGCTCATCTTCGAAATAGCTACGCTTCTGCACAGGGGCAGCTATCAGCAGCATCTCTGAGCCTGCATATCGAGCCAACCATTCTAGCACGTCCGTATCATCCACCTTAGCGCCATGCGGGCCTATTTTCAGGACTCCTCGCAAAACTCGCGCATCCATTTCCGCGGCGCTTTTGGCCAGACGCCGGGCCTCACTTTTTGAAATTGTCATCCTTTTTCACCTGTATCGCTAATGCGTACACTGCTTTCTTGGTCCACCCGCTTTGATCCGCCACCTGCTTGGCCGCCACATTAGATGTGGCACCTGTTCCGATAAGTTTTTTTACAGCCTGCACGACCTGCTCTTCAGCCCAAACCTCCGGGGGCGAATTGTCTCCCGCCACAACCAACGTAAATTCACCACGAGGGGGTCGTTCCTGCCACTCGTGATAAGCCTCGAGTAACGTTCCTCGCCAGACCTCTTCGTGCAGTTTTGTTAACTCCCGGCAAACGGCAACGAGACGTTCCGGACCTAACACATCCACCATATTTTTCAGACTGGCCAGTAATCGATGGGGAGCTTCGAAAAATACCAATGTGACTCGTTGGGTGGCCACTTCAGCAAGTAACCGGCGTCGCATTTTTTCTTTTCGGGGTAAGAATCCCAAAAAGAAAAAGCTGTCAGTAGGTAAACCGCTCACGGGCAGGGCTGCTGTAAGGGCACTGGGACCAGGAATAGACACAATTTCATAACCTTGCTTTATGGCAGCCCGGACTAACTCATACCCCGGATCTGAAAAAAGGGGCGTACCCGCCTCAGAAACAATGGCAACATCGCCTTGGTTCAAGACCTCAAAGATACGCGTCACTTGAGAGGGCTTGCTGTACTCGTGAAAGCTGACCAGCGGGCGGCTTATGTTGAAGTGTTTCAATAAACGTCCGGTGGTCCGGGTATCTTCTGTAGCGACAAGTTCGACCTGCCCCAAAATGCGCAGAGCCCGGAGGGTAATATCCTCCAAGTTGCCCATCGGCGTGGACACAATATAAAGCGTACCCACTATGAATTTTCTTTCGTCACATGCTGAGCGTGGTGGACCAGTGTTTCTTTCAATACGGGAATAAAGATCTTATCCTGTTCCGGAAGAACTGTGCGCGGGTCTAGCAGGAGTTGATGATTTTCGATGCGCGTGATAATAGGTGGGTTAGCCTGCCGCAGGGATTCGGCTAAAGCATCGAGTAAATCGGCGTCAATGGCCAGGGCTTTGGTTGGTAAAGTCTGGCCGGGAAGACTACCACCACCTATTGTCGAAAGACTATCGACAATATTAATCGAAATACTCTGTGGTAAGTGAGATCGCCGGAGTGCGCTCAGCCACCGCTGAACTCGACGCCGCAAAACGTTAAGGTCAGCAGAAATCATCTGCCAGACAGGGATCTCTTCAGTGGCTTTATTTTCGAGGTAGGCCAACAGCGTGGCCTGCAAGGCGGCAAGCGTCGTTTTATCAACTCGTAACGCCCGAATCAGGGGATGCTTTTTAAGCAGCTCAATCAGATCGGTTCGGCCCAGGATCAACCCCAGCTGCGGGCCGCCCAATAGTTTATCGCCACTAGCGGTTACGATGTCCACGCCGGTTGCTAAACTCTCTTGAATTGTGGGTTCGTGGGCCAGTCCAAACGGAGCCGTATCCAACAGCGTGCCGGAGCCGAGGTCTTCCATAACCGGGAGGTGGTAGCGCCGCCCGAGATCTGCCAGTTCGGCAAGCGATGGCTGTGTTGTGAAACCCGTAATTTGATAATTGCTGTAATGAACGGCCAGCAGCAGCCCGGTACGCTCGGGATCGATAGCCGCCTCATAATCCCGTAGATAGGTCCGGTTGGTTGTCCCGACTTCGACCAGTTTCGCCCCTGATTGAGTCATAATATCGGGAATGCGGAATCCGCCACCAATTTCGATCAATTGACTTCGGCTGATGATGACTTCAGCGTCTTTGGCCAAAGCGGTTAATGCCAAAATAACCGCGCTTGCATTATTATTTACGACCACAGCCGCTTCGGCCCCGGTTAAACGACACAGTAGCTCTGCGGCATGGACATATCGCGAACCGCGTGAACCGGCTCCAAGATTGTATTCCAAATTAGAATAATTCGAGGCCACCTGCATCATTGCGGTTTGAGCTCGCCGGCTCAATAAGGCTCGGCCCAAGTTTGTGTGGATAATGACCCCGGTGGCATTGATAACCGGTTGTAACGACGGGCGGACCGAGGCGGTGAGCCGGGTTAGGGCAGCTTGGGCGACAGCAGTCGGAGAAGGGGCAGTCTGGCCGGCAATGATCTGACGACGGCTCTTGGCCAACTCTGATCGAACGGCATCAACCACCAGCTGGTGACCGTGAATATCAACCAGTGAGGCGAAGGGCTCGCTTTGGAGTAACTTATCTACGCTAGGTAATTTTCGTAGTTCCGTCTGCATCGCTTACTCTCTCGTCAAAAAAAATGTTTCAATCAGAGCAAAAACACCAGCTAATACCGCCGCGATCATCCAGCTCAGAGTCTTCGTGAGCTGAAGATAGGCCAACAATACGCCAAAAATTCCTATCCAGGCTGCCTGCCGTAGCAAACGAGTTCTGTCCCGTTGCAGCCAACCTGGTTTTGAAAAACGCTGATTTAAATACGCAGCTACCGGTACGGTGCTGGCCCCTAATCCAAAAAACATTAAGGTTAAAAAGAGCAGTTGCGGCTTGGCGAAAATTGTGTTGGGATCGGGCCAGAGATATCCAGTAATATAATATAGACCGACAAAACTAATCGCCGCAACCGCGAGAGCTCCAAAAACCCACCACCTGTGACGCACAGACAATTCTAATTGAAGTCCTTTCGAAAGTACCAAACTATCAGGTGTTGCCGGATCCGCGCCCTAACGCGAGCAGCTATATTATACCTCAATCGGGCTATTACGTCATTTGGGCTTAATTGTTGAGTGACTTGCTGATTCTTTGATTATTTTATTTATCCAGTTATACC
>JBFGLD010000411.1:0-5721 GCA_041576335.1 Anaerolineae bacterium
CGCGACGAGACCCAGAAGGCCCAGGGCGCTTCCGAACAGTGCAGGCGCGAGACTCGTCCCCCGCAGAGCCCGATACAAGGCCAGGAAGAGCGGGATCTCCAAGAGGAGTGCCACCAGATACATGCCATTCTCTACGATGCGGGCCGCCTGAATGTCAGGGAACCGCGTGACCCACTCCGCAGGAGAAGCAGGATCTGGGCCCACGAATACGACTACAAAAACCATGACCCGGTTTACTTCTAATAATTCGTCTAAAACTGTTCAAATTACGGTTTGTGTAGACGAAAACTCGTCGCTCTATTTTTGATTACTAAATAAAGCCTCATTACCGTGTGCCACGGTGATGACGACATTGCCCGTTTTGTGTCCTTGGTCGACATATCGATGGGCCTCGGTCATCTGTTCTAGCGGATAGCGTCTGTCAATGACCGGTTTTAGCTTGCCCGCCTCCATTAGCTCTCGGAGAAAGACGAGACCCTCTTTGCTGGCCGTCGCGTCAAGATACAGGGCCTTTTTGTCGCCCATCTTTGCTGTCCATACCATTTGCAGGAGCAAGGCCAGCGTCGGGAGGGTTGAGATATAAATCCCTTCTGGATTTAATGAGCCTTTACATTGAAAAAATGATCGCTTGCCAACCGTATCAAAGATAAGATCATAAGTCCGACCATTTTGGGTGAAATCCGCTTTGGTATAATCAATGACCGTGTCAGCCCCCAGCGACTTGACCAAACCGATATTCCTAGTGCTGCATACCCCGGTCACCTCTGCCCCAAAGTATTTGGCAAGCTGTACGGCATACGTGCCGACACTGCCCGAAGCCCCATTGATGAGGACTTTGTGCCCAGGCTGGACATTGCCCGCTCTCAGATAAAACAACGCAGACAAGCCCATATACGGAACGGCCGCCACTTCTTCATAAGTCATATTGGCCGGTTTTGTGGTCACCGCTCCGTCTTCAGGCAAACAGATGTATTGGGCATAAGCCCCCCAACGTCCCTCCGGGCTAGTTGCATAAACCTGATCCCCCTGGCTGAATAAGGTGACATCTTTACCAACCGCTTCAACTTCCCCGGCTAACTCCATCCCCAGGATTGACCTTTTAGGTCTTTTGAGACCCAAGTACAAGCGATAAAGGAGCCAGTACAAGGTTGGGATATTCCTGAAGCTGCGAACTTTGACATCCCCTGCTCCAACGGTTGTGGCATAGACTTTTACCAATATTTCATCGTCCTTGGGCGTCGGTTTTTCGACCTCTTCGAGATGAAGAACATCCGGCGGGCCGTAATCTGTGTATACGATCGCTTTCATCAATATTCCTCCAACAATGCCTTTCAAAATTGGCGCATTGGGTCAGGTATGAGCCGCCCTCGCCAATACATCTACTCGCCGTTGGGTCTTGCCTTTGAAAAAGTCTAATTCTAGCAGATTCTGTGGTTAAGGAAAAAGGAGGCAAAATTGACTGAAACCTGCCAGGGAACCAGTCAAAAATGCCTCAACGTCAGTATAGCAAAAAACAGACGAAAGTCACGAACAAGAATAAACGCATTACGCTCCCGATTACTTTAGATGCCTACAACGAACTGAAGGCGGATGCCACGGCGTTTCGTCGATGGTTAGATGAGATGATCAAGTTTTATCCGGAACTGTTTCCGATCGATATTGAAAAGGGCTACACCTTACACGATGTGTTACCAGCTTCAGTTAAGTTAGCGCAGGTCCAGCTGCGACGCATTCGGTTAAAGCAACGAGGTGAAAGCGGACAAGCGCAAGTCTTCACCATTGCGCCCAGTGACGTCCTGCCCTATATGGTCGGCTTGACGGATGAGGTGGAGAAAGCCTTGTTTTTGCGTCGCTTAGGCGTCCCCTTTTGGGGCTTAAGCTATGTCTTTGGGCGCAATGACGATTATTGGTATCGGCTGAGTTTGAGTTTTGGTCGGTATGAAATTGTGAATACGACCGTCAAGGACGAAGATAAATTGCCTGAACATCTGTTAGCCGATGAAAAGCATGTGCATTTCAATGGCACCAAAGGCTACATTGCTACCACAGTGGGCCAGGATTGTGTGCTGGGGGCTTCCTTGGCCTTGCAGGCTGATGAAACGGCCTTAACCCGTGCCTACGGTCATTTCAAACAAGAAGCGCAGACCCTCAAGCCCAATTATGTCCCCCAGACCGTCAATACTGATGGCTGGCGAGCCACTCAGAAAGCCTGGTCTACTCTTTTTGCCTCAATTGTGATCATTGAATGCTTTTTGCACGCCTTTCTCAAAATCCGTGACCGCGGTAAACGCCAGTTCAAAACGCTTTTTGACCAGATCCAACAACAGGTCTGGGACATCTATCACGCGCCCGATCCGGCCTCTTTCCGGCACCAGCTGGCTGACTTTCAGACCTGGGCCGCTCAACACCTGACCGGCACCGCTTTACAAGCCGTCGAAAAACTGTGTGCCAAGACCGACACCTTCATTTTGGCTTTTGAACATCCTGCCGCTTATCGCACCAGCAATATGATCGACCGCCATATGGAACCCATGGCTCGTTGGCTCAACAGCACGCGTTTTTTTCACGGTCACTGGCAGTCTGCTGAACTACAAATCCGGACTTGGGCTTTGTTTCACAATTTCTGGCCCTACTGTCCCAGAGCTAAGGTCAGTCAGCAATTTTACTCGCCTGTTCATAAACTCACTGGAGATCTTTATCATTCAAACTGGTTACATAACCTGCTTATCTCTACTTCTGCCGTTGGTTTCAACCTCAACCACAGAAAACCTTAGAACTAGGAAAAAGTCAGGTTGTTCTGTGACTCAGCTCGAATTCGTCCGGTTTTTCTGCAGCCAGGCTTGGGCTACCACGCAACATAGCGACCCCCAGCCATACGAACCACACGATTTGACTCAGTCCAAAAACATCGGTTAGCATCTCAACAGCTGGGACAACCGTGAGGATGCCTACCACACCGATCATTACCCCAAGGATGTTCAGCATCCGAGGCAATGTTCCTGCCCGCAACGCTGCCCAACTTATCAGTAGAATCCATAGGCCGCCGACCAGCTCAACTCCGCCACCTATACCGTCAAATACCGAGTCAATCGCCAACCAGACTGTCGCAGCTTGAGCCGGGTCTTGGCCATACAGTTCGACGATGTTGCTCATGCCGATGATAAAGATCATGCCACTTTTTCGAAGAGGATCGCCAGCCCGACCCCAACCGCAAACATGAGGTAATTCAGCCAATCGAAGGTGCGGCCAAATATCGGAATATCAAAATATTGCAGCGTTTCCGTCACCGCGTCGATGGCAAAGACAAAGATGCCCCTGGCAATACTACTCTATCATATAACGAAATGACCGGTTACACACCCGACACCTGGAGAGGATGGTCCCTAGTTGGGTAGCGAGTTTTTTGCTGTACATCTGACCAGGCTGGATTTTGTTTCGTGGTGTAGTGCAGTTCGCCGTTGATTACCCTTAGCCACCCGTTGCGCCAGCAGGTTCTGGCCGCGTTACAGGCTGAGCATACCTTTGCCATCACCGTTCCGGTTCTGGTGGAGATGTTGTTTGGGGTTGGGGTGTTACCCAGATCCGAACAAAACCAGGCTGAATGGCAGCGACTTCGTCCCAAATCTGAATGTTACATCCCCGATGAGTCTGATGCCAAACAAGCCGCAGACCTACAAATTCAACTACGGCGGCAGGGTTGGCAACTGGCCCAGGACCTGCGGGCCGTCTTCGCCCGGTACGGTATCTTTGTGGCCAATCTGGTCAGCAGCCCCGGCGCGGGCAAAACCGAACTTCTGCGCCGCACCATGGCCGAATTGAGCCAATCATTTACCCCAGCCGCTGTCACCGGTGATTTAGCCACAGAAAACGATGCGGGCCGTCTGGCCGAAAGTGGGGCGTTATCCAAACAGATTTTGACCGGCACCAGGTGTCACCTGGAAGCCGATATGGCCGCACTGGCCATGGAAACCATTATCAATGCCACCGGAGACGTTTTTCAGGAGGCGGCGCGTCAATTGCAGGAGATGGGCGTGATTGCAAAATAATGGAAATGCCACAGATTCAAAACTCGTACGCTGAAAGGACGAAAAAACCATGCAGCACGAAGAAAAACAACTAATTGACGCCCTGTTTCAAAAAATCGGCCAGACGGCAGCCCAATCCGGACCGCGAGATACACAGGCAGACACATTAATTAATCAGCACGCCCAACAGATACCGGGCGCACTTTATTATATGGCTCAGGCCGTTATCATCCAGCGCCAGGCCTTGAAACAGGCCGAGTCCCGCATCGCCGAATTGGAACGCCAGACCGCGTCGAACTCTTTGCCCCGACACCAGGCGCCTGCGCCACAAGCACCGCAACCGGCTCCCAGGCCAGACGGAGGTGGCGGTTTCCTGGCTGGCGCCACCCAAACTGCGCTGGGAATTGGGGGCGGCATCCTGATAACCAATGCTGCAACCAGCTTAATTGATGGTATTTTTGGCGGCAGCTATAACGCCAACGTTCTGTTTGATGCCTATGAAGCAGGTGCGGAGGACTCCTTGGTTGATGATGCCATATTTGAGACAGGCTACGATGAAGCCGTGTCTGATCTGGGGGATGATCTTCTCGGTGGAGATTTCCTGGGCGACGACCTCGGTTGGGACGATGACTGGTAGCATATTGTCATTCTGACCTTTCTGGTCGTCATCGGGGCGGAACTGATCTTACAGGGCTTCGGTCTGGACTTTGAGCCGATATTCAACGCGATCTTAGTTGTCGCCCTGATTGTGACCATCATTTACCGCCGGCAGCGGCCAAGTTGCCGGTTTCTTCAGAAGGGTAACTGATTGAAACTAACGACCTCATTTCAACGTATATTTTTTTTTATCCTCCTGGGGCTGATCCTGGTCGGCGCCTGGCGTCTGGTCAGTGCCTATTGGCAGTTGATCTTGTTGGCGGCCATTGTTGCCTTTTTTCTGCGCCCGGCTTACACCTGGCTCTCTAACCATAGTCAGCTAAAACCAGCCGTCATTACCGCCCTGATCTATATCGTCCTGCTGTTCGCAGTGCTGCTCCCCTTTATTGGAGGACTGCTGATCATCGGCAATCAAGCCGCCCAGTTGGCCGCGGTATTAGCCACGTTTGATGGGGCGGACTTCGGCGAGTTGTTCGCCACCTTCAGTCACTGGGTCCGGCAGTGGCTAGGGCTCGATCTGCAGGCTCTGCTCGACCAATTGCTCCAATTGATCGCTGACAATTTGGGCAGCATTGCCACGGCTATTGCCGAATCTGTAGCCGGATTGGTCGGTTCGGTTCTTTCTGTGCTGGTCAGTTTTTTCCTGTTCAGCTTCTTTTTTGTGGTGATGCTCCCAAACTGGCATCGGCTGCGCATATTTCTGATCAAGCTGACCCCGTTTGAGCCAACCCTGACCGAACTGTATCTGCGCCAGGTTGGGCTGATGACTCGGGACGTGATGTTGGGTACCTTTGGGGTGGCCCTGGTCCAAACCCTGGTTATGTGGGTTGTACTGGCGCTGGTGGGTGTCCCCTTTGCCGGGTTGTTATCGGTGTTTGTCTTCGTCTTTGCCCTGATCCCGTTACTGGGGATTTCGCTGGTGACCATTCCTCTAGGAATCATTCTGATTCTGCTCGGTCAATGGCTACCGGCCCTGATCATCTGGGTCGTGCATTTTTTGGTGATCAACAACGTCGATCTGATACTGCGGCCCCTGATC
>JBFGLD010000412.1:0-5718 GCA_041576335.1 Anaerolineae bacterium
CATATATCAAGCGCTGCGTCTACGAAGGCATTGAGGAGTCGCTGGCCAATGGCCTGGCCCTGGAGCGCGAACTGGTGAGCAAGCTCTTCGCCAGCGAAGATGCGCGGGAAGGATTGAGGGCATTTGTTGAGAAGCGTAATGCTGAATTTAAGGGAAAATAACAAGAAGGAGTATTAGCTGAATGAGCACCGACGGCCTTAACGGTAACGGGTTTAACAAAATGCAGTTCGCTTCTGAGGAGGAACTGAAGCGCCGCATCGAGGCTGGAGATTTGATTGAAACGCCAGACCAGATGTCGGAAGAATATATTCGAGGCTTGAAACGCATTCTGACCGTGTCGGCGGACACAGAATTAATCAGCGCGCCCTCGTATGCTCGGGCGGCCAAGCACGCGCCCACCATCAACGCCTTTGTCTCGGCTATGGCCATCATTCAGGACGAATTGGGCCACGCCAACATTGCTTATCGCCTGCTGGAAGACCTGGGCTTTGACAAGGAAGAGCTGCTCTATGGCCGCCGGCCCCACGAGTTTAAGCACCCCTATGCGTTCGACGTGCCGCTGGATAGTTGGGTTGAACTGGTGTGTGCCAATGCCCTCTACGACCGGGCCGGCTACGTCCTGTTGGGCGACATTTACAAGCACACGACGTTTGCCCCCTGGAAACGGGGTCTGGTGAAGGTTGACCGCGAAGAGAACTTCCATTTGCGCCACGGTGAGACCTGGATCCGCAAAATTTGCGAAAGCGAATCGGGCCGTATGGAAGTGCAAGATGCGGTGGATTGGATGTTCCCCATGGTTATGGAGTGGTTCGGCCTGCCCGACGAAAAAAAGAAACATACCGAGCAGTTGTCCTACGGAATTAAGGGCAGCTCTAACGACACCCTGCGCCAGGTATGGCTGAGCACCGGCGTGGCCTTTTGCGAGTCGGTCGGCCTAAAGCTGCCGGTCCACCGGAACGAAGCCACGCAGAAATACGATTTAGAGTATCCCTTCCCCTGCCAGTTCGACGAAGCTGAAAAGCGCTGGCTAATGGCGGAAGGCGAAATTGGCTGGGACCAGGTGCTGAAGCGGTGGAAATCGCGGGGGCCGAGCAACAAAGAATTTGTCGAAACGATCCAACACGGCCACAAAGAGCTGGAAAAGATAATGGAGGTGGCCTGATGGCTGAGCCGGTGCAAGTTCCGGCTGCCCCAGCCGCCGCAAAAAAAGCCACGGAACGTTTATGGACGGCCCTGCACGACGTCGAGGATCCCGAATTCCCGATGAGCATTGTCGATATGGGCTTGGTCATCGACCTCAAAAAATTAGGCTCCCTGGTTCAGATAAAAATGACATTTACCGCCATGGGCTGCCCCTGCATCGATATGATACTGGACGATGTGCGCACCCGGCTGGGCCAAGAGCCGGATGTCGATCAGGTAGAGATCGAGGTCGTCTGGTCTCCGGCCTGGAACAAGAGCCGCCTGAGCGAACGGGGTCGCGAAATTATGCTGATGAGTGGAGTGACGGTCTAATGGCAAAATTACTCGAGGACATTGAAATATATGAAGTATTTGCCAAAGTCAAAGCAGAGGATCCGCTGCGTCACTGTGGTAACGTGATGGCTACCGATCCTGAAGGAGCCAGGGTTTACGCCTACAAAATGTACGACGAGTTCCCCTGGACAGAGATGGTCGTCATCCCCCGTCGGGAGATGGTGACGGTGATCAAAACGAAGTAGGCGGTACCGGCCAAAGTTATTCGGTGAGTAGTGTCAAGATAGTGCGTCGCATCACCCTTACTGATCAAATTACGCGCCACGCACCAGGCCATAGACCAAACGGGTTTTTTCGTTCCTAGTCCTGAGTGCTCAACGACGCTGAGGCATCGTTCAGAAAGGGGAGAAACCGGGGGAGCTACCCCCTCGCGCAGCATCCAGCTCTGCTGGGCCAGCCCCCCGGCCTACCGGCAGTTTCTTAGTAGCGGGAGAGAATCATAATGACGACATATGACGTATTTGCCCGAAAAGAATATGCCGAGCCGCTGGTGTATATCGGCTCGGTCGAGGCGAACAACGACGAAAACGCCTCACAACTGAGCCTGAACACGTTCGGACCGGAGAGCGAGTGGATTGAGATGATTACGGTACCACACGATAAGCTCATCATAGTATTTACCGAGCAATTGGAGCCGCGCCCATGAGTGACCAAGACCACTTTCAAATGGAAGAGATCCCGGTCAGAGCCTCCACCTCTGATCCCAACGACTTCACCTCCAGAACCCAAACTGTGCTGCTGAATCTGATGCTTCAGCTGGCCGACAACAAATATATGCTGGGTAAGCGGTATGCCGAATGGGTCAACAGCGCGCCGCTGCTCGAAGCGGCCGTGGCCGCAGCTGCGATGACCCAGGACGAGCTAGGCCACGCCCGCAGCATCTACCCCCTATTTCGAACTTTCCCTGACGCGCCGCCGGTGCTAAAAAAGGAGGAAGACCGGGAAAAGCTGATGAACATCGCCTTTTTGGATCAACCGTTGGCTCGTTGGACCGATTTTGTGGCCGCCAACTTTCTGTTCGACCAGGCCCTGACGGTGATGTTTGAAACGGCTAAAGACTCGGTTTTTGAGCCACTGCGCCAGCGCGCCGACAAAATTTTACAGGAAGAAAGTTATCACGCGATGTATGCCGCCACCTGGCTGCGCAGCTTATCAAAGAAAAATACGCGGGCCAGGCAAGAGATGCAGGCTGCCCTGCGGCGGATCTGGCCTGAGGTCATCTGCTGGCTGGGCCGGTCCGGTGAAAAGCACCAGCAGTACGCCATCGACGAAGGCTTGATTGCCGATGAGGTCGAGGCCATTCGCCAAAATTTTCTGCAGCGGGTTGGCCCTCTCCTCCAAGAGCTAGCGTACGACCTGCCGGTCAGGTACGATGACAGCAGCGGGCGTTGGGAATTGACCGAAGCATTACCCTGGGATCGCTGGGATCCGAAAACAAGGCGGCTCGAGTCGAATTAAATCTCACGAAAAATTCTTCAAATATGAAAAAACTAAAAGATGTGCTCAACCTCAAACCGCCCAACATGCCGGAACACCCGGCCTGCGCCTTTTGCAGCTCGGAAAATACCGAATTCATGGCCCTCTTTGGGCAATTCTTACTGGTGTCGCAATATTACTGTCACCAGTGCCACACTGTTTTTGAATGGTGCAAGTGGCAGGGGCAGGGGGCAGAGTAGCGGGGCAGCAGGACAGTACGCTATATCTTTGACCTAACACGCTATGGAATTTACGCATCTACGGTACAACCTCAGCGACGACGGTATTGCCACAATTACCATCGACCGGCCCGAAGCCCGCAACGCGATCAATATGGCCCTGCGCCATGATTTTCGGGCGCTGGGCGATTTGTTGTTAACCGAGCCGGCCATTAAAGTGGTCGTCATTACCGGAGCCGGCGATGAGGCCTTTTCGGCGGGCGGCGACATCGGCCACTTCGAACGGGCCTGGCTAACGCCGGAATTCCGGGCGCACGGTCATCACCTGACCGAATTCTTCAACTTGTTGGAGGCGCTGGAAAAGCCGGTTATCGCGGCCATCAACGGCGCCGCGACCGGGGCCGGCCTCCAATTAGCGCTGGCCTGTGATTTGCGCCTGGCCTCGGACCAAGCCCGCTTTGGCTTTCGGGAAAACCTCCTGAACCTAATTCCCGGCCATGGCGGCACGATTCGACTGGTCAGGCTGGTGGGCCTGGGCAAGGCTAAAGAACTCATCTTTATAGGCGAATTCGTCTCGGCCCAGGAAGCGCAGGCCATCGGCCTGGTTCAACAGGTCGTACCGCACGCAGCGCTGCCGGCCGAGGCCCAGGTACTGGCCCAAAAATTACTCAAACGCGCCTCCCAGTCGCTGGGGTTGGCCAAACGGCTGCTGATGTCAGCCGCGGAAACCGACAAAGCCTCAGCCCTGTTCTTGGAAAGCCTGGCCCAGAGCATCCTGATCAAAACCGAGGATCACCAGGAAGGGCTGCGGGCCTTCCGCGAAAAACGGCGCCCTAAATTCCAAGGAAAATGAGTCAACAACAGGAGTAGTTCAACAATGGCCACTCATTTTATTGCTGGCGAATATGTAAAATCAACCGGAACAGCCGTACATGAGGTTCTCAATCCGGCCACGGGAGAGATGGTCGACAGCGTGCCGCGCGGAACCAGCGAAGACGTCAACGCGGCCGTGCAGGCAGCAGCCGACGCTTTCCCCGGCTGGTGGGCTACCCCGGCGGCCAAACGGGGGGCAATTATGTACCGGGCCGTACAGGCCCTGCGGGCCAATGTAGACAAACTGGCCGGCACGCTGACCATGGAACAGGGCAAGCCTCTGGCCGAAGCAAAAATGGAGATCCACCGCTTTGCTTATACCATCGAGCATTATGCCGGCCTGGCCAAAAATCTACGAGGCGGCTACGTACCGAACCTGGATGAAAAAGCGCACGGCTTGATTCTTAAGCGGCCCTATGGCGTATGCGCAGCGATCGTGCCCTGGAACTTTCCGGTTTCGTTGATGGGAAACAAGATCGGGCCGGCGCTGGTGGCCGGCAACACCATGGTTGTCAAACCGGCGGAGACGACCCCCCTGACCGACCTGCGGGTCATCGAAATTATGACTGCTGCGGGCGTGCCGCCGGGAGTGCTGAACGGCTTGACCGGCCAGGGCAGCGTCGTGGGCCAGGCCCTAATTGAGCATCCCAGGGTGGCCAAAATCGGTTTTACCGGGTCGACCGAGGTTGGGCGGCAGGTGATGGCCAGCGCAGCCAAGACCATCAAGCGGGTGACCCTGGAGCTGGGCGGTTCGGATCCGATCATCATTTGCGACGATGCCGATATCGATCAGGCGGTCAGCGCGGCTTCCGTCGGGCGTTTCTTTAACTGCGGCCAGGCCTGCCTGGCCATCAAGCGCATCTTTGTTTTTGAAGCGGTGGCCGCTGAATTCACCGATAAACTGGTGAGCAAGGTGAATAAGCTGACCATCGGCAACGGCACGGACAAGGGGATCCGGCTGGGGCCGCTGCACACGCCGGGCCAGCGGGCCGAGATCGAAGAGCAGGTGCAGGATGCGGTCGCTCGCGGGGCGACGGTGTTGACCGGCGGTCGCCGGCCTGAGGGTGCCCGGTACGAGCGAGGCAACTTTTACTTACCGACGGTGCTGGCCGAGGTAGATCCGGACTCGCGGGTCTTAACCGAGGAGGTCTTTGGTCCGGCTGTGCCGGTGGTACGGGTCAAAGATTTGGATGAGGCTATTGCCTGGGCCAACGACTCGATCTTTGGCCTGGGCTCTTCGATTTGGACCCGCGATCTGGATAAAGCCACCCAGGCTGCCGAGCAGTTAGAGGCCGGGTACACCTGGATCAACAGCATCGCCAAAATTTACGATGAACTGCCCTTTGGCGGGTTCAAGCAGAGCGGCGTCGGCCAGGAGCACGGCATCGAAGCTATCGACCACTATATGGCCACCAAGGCGGTCGTGGTCAGGCGGCTGAGTTAACTTCCTTATCTCCTCTTTCAACCACAGCTACTTAGAGCGGGTTAAGGCCGCCAATCCGGAGCTTGCCATGGGAGTCCCGGTTCGTCAGCCTGTCAGCGACCCGGTGGCAATGGTCCGGCGTCTGAATGCCCGGGCCTACCATTCCAAAAAACAGCGATTCTGCCGGAGGCTATTCCAGGCGCACAAGCACAGAGATTCAATGTAAACATA
>JBFGLD010000413.1:0-5712 GCA_041576335.1 Anaerolineae bacterium
TAACAAAAATGTCCCGTATGTTATATGTGATCAGGTTTTCACCAAATGTGGACAAAGGGCACTAATATTTCGCGGCCTAAATAAGCTGGCAGTTATCAGGACGTTCAGCCGCGAAATATTCTGGCAATTGGGCGACAGAAGCTCGTTTCAACTGCAGGGTTATTTTCGCCCAATTGCACGAGTTTGGCATCCCTGCTTTCATTTAGCAAGGTACTTGCCGAGACATACCAACTTAACAAGCCAAATTCTTGGTTGAATCTGGAAATGGTGGTACACTTGGCTCAACATTATCCAATAGAGGATAACCACCGATGAAATTTGATACCACCCTGTTAGCCACCGATTTAAGCCAGATGCCAGCTCTAACCCAGGCCGTCGAAGCGATGGGTTTCGACGCTGTGTGGACGTCGGAAACGGCGCATGACCCATTCTTACCGCTGGTTTTAGCTGCCGAGCATAGTCAACAGGTCGCGTTGGGCACCAGCATCGCAGTCGCTTTTCCCCGCACACCCGCAATTTTAGCCCATATTGCCTGGGATTTAGCCAAATATTCGCAGGGAAGGTTCATCATTGGGATCGGTCCACAGACCAACAACCACTTTCAATAATGCGACGCCCCTAACGCTCACGTCTATTTTCTCCATTGCACGCATATTAGAAAATTGGTAAATGGCTGGTGAAGCACTTCTTCAACATTTGTCTATTTCATTATCGACCAAGGCTGGTAGGTTTCGAAATGCATAAGAAAATATTTCTGCTTTGATAGTGGTTAAAATTCTTGATATCTTGTGCACTGAAGCGTTCATATCAGTCGAACTGTTATGCTCAATTTATTCCTGCGGGGCAGGGATACAAACAAAACTCAACTTTCGTTATCGTTTCAGGTCGTTTTTTGTCACCAATACGCTAAGGCAGCCACGGATACGCTTGATGGTGGTTTCAAGGTGAGGTTATTATCGAGGAAGCGAAGACTATTCTGCCTTGCTTATACTTGGTTGTCAATCGTTTGTGATTGGCTCAAAGACCGCCCGCACTTGGGGCAGATTGAGAAATGAAGCGCGTAGTTCAGACGTAGGCGCGTGATCTGCGATGAATTCAACTACTTTTCGCGCTTGTTGGCGCAGACTTTCGGCTTCGGTGGGGTTACCGCGATGGGCTTCGATTTCGCTCAACGCGGCCAAAATCTTCCACAGAGTGCGTCGTGATCCCAATGCTTCCGCTTCGGCACGGGCTTCAACCCAACGCTCATAAGCTTCCACAGGCTGGTTCATTGACAGCAGGGCCTGCCCCTGAAGATACAGTACATCGGGAATGAATATACGGAAATTATTTTGGCGCAGGCCGGTCAGACACTCGGTGGCCAGCACCAGCGCTTGATTGTATTCGCCTTGCGCCAACGCGAGTTGGCTCCTAATCCAAGTCAGAAGTTGAACATACCAAACCTCAAGTGAATCGCTGGCGTCGTCGGCTCGTTGGAAGATTGCGGCTGCTTCGGTAACATCTCCCTTCAGGAGTTGGAGTTGGGCCAACCAGGCCAAAGTAAAAGGCCAGAATTTCAGGGAGAAATGTGCTTTGGCCCAGGCAGCGGCTTTGTGAGCGATTTCTATACTATACTCTATAGCACCCAAGTCGCCGTACACCGAGGCCAGGTAAGCGCGAGTAGTCACGCCCGGGACTAAAAAACCAGCCTGCTCGCCCAAGTGGATAGACTCTTCCATCACTTCTATGGCTCGATCTGGCTCGCCCCGGTTCCAATAGACGAGGCCCACCATATACCGGCTAAATGACTGTCCCCACACATTGTTGATGGTTTGACTAATCTGGAAAGCTTCATCTGAGAGGGCAACCGCCGCTTCATAGTCGCCAACATAGGCATACATATAGCAGACTGTCCCGAGACTGTCGGTCAGCATAGGCAGGTTGCCGAGTTCACGCCACAGGTCGCTGGCTTCACGCGAGACTGTCAAAATACGATCAAAATCCGGATATGTTGAGGCTAGATCATTGAGGGTGAAGGCTATCTGCTCGCGCAGGTTGAGCTCTCGGGCCAGGGCTAACGAGCGTTCACCGAAGTCGATGGCTTGCGCCATTTTGTTGGTCCATTTGTAGAGGTTTAGCTGATTTCGCAGGATTTTAGCCTCAGCTTCCCTGTCGCCCAGTTCTTGGGCCAGGGTCAGGGCCTTCTCTGCAAGTGTCTCACCCTGCTCTGGATCGAATAGCGCATTAACCGTACACCGGATTTGGCTCTGATGGACCAAGGCGAAGAGGGCCATAGGGCGATCTTTGCGCTGCTGGGCCATTCTCTCCATTTCCTCATAGTTCGCTAGTGCTTCGTCAAACTTGGATTCTAACTCCAGGACGCGGCCTAGGCTGGTATAAAGGTGGCCCAGAGTCTCACTACTGACCTCACTTTGCCGGGCCAGGTTCAGGGCTTGGTCATAGGAGGCAATCGCTTCGGCATTGGCATACACCCGGGCCGCTACGTCGCCGGCTTTCCGCAAATAGTCAATTGCCTTCGACATCAGCCCCGCTTCCTGAAAGTGTCGCGCCAACTGCACGGCAATTTCCTCCACCCGATCCCGGTACAATGCCTCCAGCCCAATCCCTACCGCCTCGTGCTGGTAAGACCGCTCCACCTGGCCCAGGCTGTTGTACAGGTACTTCTGAAAGAGATTATGCCGGAATCGATAGCGGGACAGCCGCTGTCCACCAGGCTCCAACCGTTGGCTGCCCTGCTCTTTCACCAGACGATGTTGCCTGTCCAACTCGGTGCTCAAGCGCCGCACCAACGTTCGCTCGTCGACTTCTCGCACCCAGGCCACCACCTCAGCTGTGAACTCTTCGCCCTCTACGCTAGCCACGGTCAGCGCTTCCCGCAGTTCACTATCCAGGCGGCCGATACGCTTCTCGATCACCCCTTCCACCCGGGCTGGCAGCGTATCCCAACCCAGGTCTTGCCCTTCTACCCAACGACCCTCCACATCTTGCTGTAGGTCTCCCCGCTCCTGCATATCCCGCAGCAGCTCAACCGTGAACAGCGGGTGTCCTTCAGTACGTCGAGCCAACTCTTGCCGGAAATCCTCCCCCAGCCGGTTGGGCTCGCTGTCCAGCAAGACATCCACAAATGCCCGGCCCCTGGTTGGCTCGTTCCGTTCCAGTTCAATCCAGATATTCCCAAAGTTACGCTTAAACTCACCTAAAATATCCTCAAGGGGATGCTGTCCCCCATCCCTGCCCTGAGCTACGTCCTCTGCCCGGTAGGCTCCAACAATCAAAATGGGGCTTTCCACGATTCGTCGGCCCAGATGGCCCAGTAAGCTGATGGAGGACAGATCAGCCCAATGGAGGTCATCCAGGATAAGCAGTAATGGTTGTCGAGCGGCTAGGGCCTCCAGAACTTCGATGTATTCCTCAAAGATGCGGCTCTGATCCCGGCCTTGAGCGCCGCTCAACGTTGCCTGGCGGGCTAGCAATTCTTGCAGGCGGCCCAGCCAGTCCGAACCATCGGGCGTGTAAGCCTCGGCCCGGCTGACCAAGGCTCCACCGGATATGAGGGTATCAATCAACCCTGGCCCATAGTCAAGCAACGCCTGGACCGAATGGGGTAGTAAATGCCATAGACGGAGGGCATGATCGCGGGTGATAGTGCCAACAGCCCACTGAGACTCGATGTCCGCAGTAAGCATACTCAAGACATCACGGAAAGGCAGGTATGGATCGCCAACGCCGGTATAGACATCACAAATCCCGCTGACCACGATCAATTTTGGCTGAGCTTCTTGCGCCCGGCGAGCAAACTCGTTGAGCAAGCTGGTCTTTCCCCGGCCTGCTTCGCCGGTCACAAAGACCACCTGTCCCCGCCCGGTAAATGTATTTTTCAAAAACCCATCTAACCTTGACAACTCTTGCTCGCGACCGATGAAGACAGTTGGTTCAACCTCAAGTGGTTTCTTTTCACGATCGAGGAAGGCGGGGGGAAGGGAAGGGAGATCAGGACGGTCGGTAAGATGAGAGGCATGGCCTCGTTCCGCTGTATCAACACCTACGCGGGATGGTCTTTCGCCTTTGGAGAGCCGCTCATATAACGCTCGCGTATCTTGAGACGGCTCGACGCCAAGCTCGTCGTGGAGGGTCTCGACGCATCGCTGATAGACCGCCGCTACACTGGCCTGATTTCCCAACTCCGCATGCGCTATCATTAACGCCCGGTAAGCTGGCTCTGGCACTTGGCCAAGGGCAATCCATCCTTCCGCCCATTTGCTAACCTCTCGCCAGCGCTCCTCCTGGGTGAGTCTATCCAGCAGTAATTGCATTCGATCCGTGAAGATAGCCTCCAGACGCTCCTGCTCTAGCAAGACCCACTCGTCGTAGAAACCCGGCAACAGCCTGCCTTGGTAGACAGAAACAACCCGAATCAATTCATCGGACGAGGCCCTCTCTACGCTTGGGTCTTTTAGGGCCGAAACGTCAAGTTCATAATTGGCGTTGGCATCAAAGGCAATGGAAACCTTGTCGGCGAGGAAGTACTCATCCCCGACCGCTTTGCGCAAGCGCCACAGGGTTTGGCGCAGGTTGCTGCGGGCAGTGCTCTCCTTAAAGTCCGGCCACAATAGACCGGCCAGCTTCTCCCGCCGGTGCGAAGTACCGGCAGTCAGGATCAGGTGAGCCAGCAAAGCCTGGGCAGGACGCAAGGGGATTTCGAGGGTCTGGTCATCCAGTCTTACTTCGAACTTCCCAAGCAAACAAACTTCAAGCATTTCAGTTCATCTTTCGGCTCAGATAATGGGTGTGGGGAGGAGAATTATTTGACAATTACAGGGCGAACATACCGAGTATAGCATGATGGAGAAGTTGTATCAATTTCGACTGTAGGCGGGTAATTTAGCAAGCCACATTTTTTATGCCATTTTCCAGGATTCACGCTGAATTAACGGATAGCACACGCTGATGAGACGCAGACTTGGTAAAATGAAGTCAAATCAATGATTTCACCCGTACTGCGGGCTCGGCGACGACAGTAGTGCGGGAAAACCAAAACAGACAGGAGATTAAAATTATGAACACCAGAGATGCGATCACAGTCTACAACTTGGAAAAAGAACGTCGTGCAGCCCTAATCAAGGAGTATGGTCACTCTCCAGGCCGGATTGCGGCTGGGGATGATCAATCGAGTCTGTCGAAAAAGATCAAGCTAGCTTTGGTGTTCGGTGGGACAACGCTGGCTGCGCTGCTACTTGTTCAAATGCTGATAATTTAACCCGCACTGCAAGCCTGGGAGAGATTAGGTAGGGCGTGTTTTCGAAGATAACGTTGGTGATTACTCTGACAGCTGGGGAGAATAAAGAGTGTTTGAAACTCTGTTTGATCATCTGCATCTGCCTCAAACCGCCCACCGAGGCCATTCAGTATCGGCCCCGGCAATATGGGGCGCTTCAATGTTTGGTGACTCCGTCAAGTCAGCAATCGTGCGAGCCAACTTCACGGTTTGCGTGCGGTGGAAGGTCGTGCGCTCAACTGCATCTGCTGCATGGTCGACTTACCCAGGTTAGTGCTGACTTCATTAAGGGGACAAAATTGACGAATCTCGGCAGGCCCCATGTCGGCATTAGTTTGAATGGTTGACCCAGCAAAGCGTTCTCGTTGAATAGTTCGGACACATTCAACTCGTTCGCGCACGGCGGCGTATGGTACATATCTTAGAGAACTAGCCGA
>JBFGLD010000414.1:0-5710 GCA_041576335.1 Anaerolineae bacterium
ACCTCGTTTACCGCCCCACCCCATCTCGAACGGGGTGAAGAAAAAATTTCTACTCGACTAAATTTGTAATAGGCAGAGGAATGGCGGTAGTGGGGTGGGGCGGGTTGAGTTCGCTGCCTATTTCCATAAAGACTTCTTTCGCTCGCTGCGTCCACTCGCCATCAATCACGAATTCAATATCTTCCATCACCTCGAAGAAGCCGGGCTCGTACTCGGTTCCTTCTAGAACACTCTCTGGCATGTAGTTGCCTAGCACGGTGTCCTCTACCGTTCCTCGCTTTACCGCCCGAGCAACGCCCGACCAGTTGACCTTATCGAACCAATCGGCGTGCTCCTCAATCCGCTGCTCCAGCTGGTGCAGCATTGTCGTTACCGGAGCGGTCGCTGCGTAGCTGGGCGCTCTCGCCGGGATGGGCGGTCGCTCTCTCGTGGTTTGCGGCTGCGGCCTTGGCTGCTCACGCACCGGCTGCTCCACCGGCCAGATGTCTTGCGTCACCGACAACCCCTCCCTGAAGTAGATGAGAAGGTAGGCGATGGAGCCAAAAAACAGGCCAACAAAAACGGCCGTTCCCCACAGCGCCCCGCCGACGCTCGTCCCGCTCGCCCAGGCCGAGCCGTGGGCCAGCATGAGCACGAAGCTGGTCGAGATAAAAAAGACGGTGTTGCTGATTGACCTGGCGTGTCGCTTGGCCAGGCTGAGTAATTGATCAACTGTTATTTCCTGCACGGGTGTCACCTCTCGGCTTGAGTTTGGTGACGGGTTCTTGTCGTTTCGTTGCCTTGCCCGTTTCCAGTTTTAGGCCGGGCAGCATATTCGCCTGGTTCTTCTGCGCCATAATGCGGAGGAACACATCCTCCCTTACCGTCGGCGCGGTCACACTCAGTATCACCCGGCCCGCCGTCTCCAGCTTTGGGCCGTAATGGGCGTGTACGTAGCGCACCATGGCGTGCCGGTTCTCGCCACGCAGGTAGTACGGGCCATGCGTGACCTTCTCGGTGGGTTTGTCGTAAGCCGACTCACCCGGCTTGCCTGATACGAATGTGACCTTGAAAACTTTCTTCATTAGATTACCTTCTCTAACCAGCCCCCACCCTTCTTCTTAACCAGGAGCATGAACGACCCTAGTAAATCGGTGTAGTGGTAGGCGGCTTCCTTCAAACTCTTGGCGCTGGACCGGCCGCTCTGGTAAGCCTTGAAGCCGCCCGCGCCCTTCACCTCAATCAGTATGACCGAGCCGTCGCGCAGCCACATCATGAAGTCCGGCGTGTAGTTGCCCGACGGCATCCTCAAAAGAACGGGTTCGTAGAGCAGCTTGCGCGGCTTGTACCTATCTAATAGGTAGAGCAGCGCGTCATGCTCGGTCTTGCTCTTGAACACGGTATCCTTCAGGCAGTTCTCTTTAGGCACCGGTATCCCCGCCTTCTCTCGCTTGGCTTTCTTGGGGCGGGGCGGGTTGGCCACCGGGACGGGTTGGCGTTTCTCCTCCCCGTCCACGGTGACGTTCCCTTGTGCCAGCAGTTGAGCCAGGTCTGCTTCACTATAATTGGGCATCGTCTATCCAGGTATCTACCATCTTGGCCAGGCTGGGGAATCCCTGCTCGGCTACAATACGATCCAGTATTTCTGCTCGTTCACCACTCCCCGCCCACGCCCGGCGCTTCCGGGTGTCCGCCTCTTTGGCGGTGGGGCAGGTCTTGTGCTGCGTGTGCAGCTCGCCGCAGTCGGCGCACACGTGGACTTCGACGGTCGGGGGCGGAGCATCAATCAACTTTAACTTGACCAGAGCGAGCTGAACCTTGTCGCTCTCGCACTTCCCGTGCGCCACCTTCCAAATGAGCGCCCCGCTGACCCGTTCACCGATGGCCTGGCTAAGATAATCCGCAACGCCATCCCATGACAGCTCATCGTGCAAATTATCCAATGCCTTTCGTATCTCAAAATTTGCGTTCTGATGCACGTAACTCATGATCGACAGGTCTCCATGGCCATCCGACCCGTACAACGCATCTTACCGGCGGTTAGGGCGGGTCTGACAGCATTATAGTGTCAGCCTTTCCCATTGTCAATCCCCACCCGCCACCATTCTGCGCAGATGGGCCATTGTATTCAATCCAATATGCCGCGCAGCGGTCTTGTCATTCGTGTCGATGTAAGCTGTCAGGGTGAGATATTGCACCAGGCGCCCGTTTGGCTGGTCATCCACCCCGGTATATAGATTTTGAAACCCCGGTGCGTTGAGGAACCTTTCGGTAAACTCTTCTTCGCCCATCTCCACGATTGGCTTTAACTTGTGATTGTCTGGTAGCTGGATGGGCTGGGCGCCCTTCGGCTGCCAGACAGAGACGGAGCCAGGCAGGTCGAGGAGGTGGGGGCGCACCTCACCCAACCGCAGCCCGCCGTAGCCGACGCCGGGGTAGTTCATGTGAACCACGGGGTCACGGCCAAGCATCACGCCGGCGTGAAGGATGAACTCACGCAGCTTTGCCAGGCTGGCGACGACGAGATCGAGGGGCGACTTGTCGGCGTGGTAGCGTTTGGTTTGCAGCAGTCCCAGCCGTGCCCCCTTCTGCCAGTTGGTGGAGACCAGGATGTGGTAATCGGCGTAGACGGTGAAGTTCTTGACGGTGCGCACCGGTTGGTGGCGCTTCGCAATCTCTTTACCCAAAATGACGGGCAGGTTGTGGTCGGCAAAACGCTGAGCCGCTTCGGCCGCAGCGCCTCTATCCATCACCAGGGCGTTGTTGACGGTTTTCAGTGTGCTGCTGGCGGTGATGAAAAAGAGGTCCGTGAGGACCCCTTCTTCTTTATCCACCTGCCAGGCATCGAACATATTGCCGTAGCGGGTGGTGAACATTACCACTCATCCTCGGTCACGGCGTCACTACAACCGATAATTAAAATCTTCTGCGCCGTCTCTATATCCAGGTGCCGTTTGAGCGGTATCTTAAATGTTTGATGTTGCTGGCTCCAGGCCACGTGAACGGCGTCGATGTGGTGCAGGTTGACGGTGTAAGCCAGGTTGGTCATGACGTAATCCCGAGCCGGAACCCAAGTACCGACCAGCATATCATCGGGCCAGCTCTCCAACTCTTTCTTTAACTGGCCAACGGTAATGGAATCGAACTTTCTCTCTGTCATTGCGATCCTCCTATGGGTTATGGGGTTAACGGAAAGATTTGCCGCCGACGGGGACGCGAATCCCCTCGTTCAGCCGGTCGGCTAAATACGCAAAGCGCATATCTTTACCCAGCTCGCTGGGCGACTTGTTGGTGGCGATGATGGTGCAGACCGTGCGGCGACGGTCGTAACGGCCGTTAAGCAGGTCAAAGAGAAAGGCCGACGCGCTCTCGGTCAGGCTGACGCGATCTATCTCATCGACGCACAGCAGCTTGTATTTCATATAGCGGCGAATCACCGCCGCTTTCGTGCGCTCGGTAACGGTCGGGTCGTCGGGGTCGAAGATCATCTGCATCTCCTGGACAATCTGTTCGGCTGTGACGTAACGGGCCTTGACGCCCATGGTGACAGCCCGGTAAACCAGCAGGCGCATCATGGATGTTTTGCCTGTCCCGTAGCCACCGAAGAAAGTGTAGAGGTTGGTTGGGTTGGGCAGCATGGCGGAGATTTCGTGGCCATGCTTGATGATGTGTTCCCGGCCAGGCTCAGATTGCGGGTAATCAATCGACAGGTTCTTATCTTCGTCGGACAGGCCGGAGTCTCTAAGCAGGTCATCAAAGATATACGCCACCGGCTGCTGGCACAGGGGGCAGGGCCATTGCTTTGTCTTGGATGGGGAAACCTTACCGCCCTCGTGAACCATGACGCTCTTTGACTTGGTGCCTGGCGGAAAGGCAACCTGGACAGCGACGAAGCCCATGCCGTCGCAGTTGGAGCAGAGCAAGCCATTGGTTTCAGGAACCATGGCGTACGCCTGTCCGCCGGACGTTCGCATCCAGTCAACCGCTTCTTCAGGAAAGTAGATACCGCCTAACTCAATCATTGTGTACCTCCAGGTGCTTTTTGTTTAGCTCGTAATACAGGGCGTCGATGTCCTCCAGGCCCAGGCCGGTGGATGAGCGTTGCCGGGTGGCGTAAACATCACGCGCTACATTGACAACAGAGTGAGGGCCGGCAACAGTCAGGCCCTCTCGCTTACCGGATTCGGGCGTTTTCATCTTGTGGAACGTTTCCCTAATCAGCTCTACTGTCTGTCGTATAGCCTCCTCGTCGTAGCGCCATGGCTCATTGTCTTTCTTCTTCAAGTACCAGCTGTACATCTCCTTAAGAGGCATCAGCCACAGCTTGTTTAGCGCAGCGCCATTGGTCGGGGCGGGAAGCTCGGTTATTTCCACGAACTGCTCTGTTAGCGTCCGGCATATGTCATTGTGAGGCGTTGGCTTTTTAGCAGCACGTTTCTTAGCGGATACACCTTCAGGTTTCGTTTTGGCGTGTGTGCCATTTTGTGAGGGATTTTCCGGCGGCGGCAACGATCCCGAAGGGATCGTTAAAGTAGTCTTATTGTAGTCTTTGTTTATTGTTGTCTCATTTTTGAGAATTGCCTCTCCTTCACCATTTCTCAAATTTGAGAATTGACTATCGTCATCTTCACCATTTCTCAAATTTGAGAATTGACTATAGTTTTCCAGGCAATCGTAATTTACCGTGTACCATTTTGTTCGATCAGGGCCGTATGTATTTAGGTCTGAGCGACTAGAAATAAAGCCATCATCTTCTAGCTTAACCAGCACGCGGCTAACCTTTGATCGATTCCAAAAGAAAAAGTTATCCCTGCACCAATCGTCGATGCTGTTCCTAACCCACTTCTTTCCTTCGTGCTTCCTGCCTATCTTTGGGTTGCTTATCCAGTAATGTATTTGTTGTAAGACGAGGGCACCATCTACACCAACCATCTTTGCTAGACTAGGCTGAAAAGCGATGATCGGTTCGTTAATCAGTAACTTTGACATTGTGATCTCCTATAGTAAATCTGCCAAGCATTAGACGCCGGGCGGTTTCCTCCGAAATGGGGTATAGCTGAGATAGCTCATAGGCAGTAACGCCATGTTCCTCTTGTAGAATTCTCATTACCTCGACATCAAAAGCGGTAATTCCGTTACGCACCGCTGATCCGTGACGCCTGTTATCTCCAATCGTAACGTACTCTAAATTGCTAACATGGTTGTTTTGAGTGTTCAAATCTTTGTGGTTTATCACGTACCCTTCCGGGCATTCTCCAAAAAAGGCTAGAGCAACTAGCCGGTGAACTGGAGTTATCTTTTTGTCGATGGTAGCAGATCGGTACTTGCCCCTGTTTATGTACAGCATACGTCCTTTTATTTTTTTTACTGCACGGCTTGTTGTGATGTACCGATCAAGGGTCCTTACTCGGCCAAAACTACTGACTTGATAAGTTCCCTCGTAACCGGGTAAATCTAACCAAACTTCATTCATGGGAGTAAACCTCCTGAAATGCAGAATGCTTGCAAAGCCCGACCACGCTTATCAAAGATGGCGATAGCTCTATAGGTTGTTCGTTAATCAGAAGGGTTGACATTGTGACCTCCGGTCTATTTAGTTTTGGGAACTACAGTTTAATCTTTTTCAGCCGCCAGATCAATAGGACTTATTCCCGCAGCCTCTTGTAGTCGCTTCGTTGCCATAGCCAGCGAGTCATACAGCTTGTTGGCTTCGGCGGCAAACTTTTCTGGC
>JBFGLD010000415.1:0-5695 GCA_041576335.1 Anaerolineae bacterium
AAATCAACCACGGCCTCGTCGGAAAGTGGTTCAAGGGTGAGTTCGGTCAGCAGGCCCGCTCGCTGCCAATCCCGGCGGGGTCGCAGCAAGGGATGGTCGGGACCTACTTCGTTGGAGCGGTAGGTGCCCAGGATCAAGAGCGGAGCCTGGTTAATTTTGCTGCTCAAATGGTTGAGTACCTCCAGCGAAGTGGCGTCGGCCCACTGTAAGTCATCGACAAAGAGTGCCAGGGGCTGCTGGGACGTCAAGGACAGTAGGGTAATGCTAATGCGTCAAATAGACGACAGCGTTCGGCGGCCGGGTCCAGCGGGGGCGGCTGGGGCAGGCCGGGATAGCGATCGGGCAGTTCGGGCAGCAGGCGGCTGATCTCGGCCAGCCGGGGCGAAGCCTTATTAGCCCTGGGTTATTGGACCGGGTGTCGGGTCAGCGATGTTAGTTGGTTACGGCTGGAAAATGCCCATGTTGGTCCCAAGGTTGGCTGTTGATGTGCATTATCGTAAAGAAAATGCCATAGCTGCCGGCGTGATAATTACAGACTGGCAGTCTTGTACAGCAGAGCAGGAGTTGATAACCTAAGTATCGCGTGTTGCAAATTATGAACCAGGCCAGTTTTATAAACGGGAATTGCCTTGTATCTTGGCACTGTTGAAAGAAGTTAATCCATTACCGGATTATATCGTGATAGATGGATACGCACATTTTGGGGGTGATGACAAACCAGGGCTGGGAAAACACCTTTTTCACAAACCAAAAGGGTGTGTTAGAATAAGTAGGGATATATACCGCTTCGTCATAGCTCAGGCTACGGGAAGGACATGAAGCATAACCTATTGAAAGTCTCGGCCACGGAGCGATCGGTGCTGCTCTACTTGGGCAGCGAAGGCATTTTTATCGGCGCTGCGCTAGCCCTATTATATGTCACAGCCAATGCGCTGTTCTTGACTGATTTTGGCTCAGAGACCTTACCCTATGTTTTTATTGCCGTGGCGATTTTTGCCTCGTTGACCTTTTACGGAATTTCCGAACTCCAACGGCGCTGGACTGTGGGCAGGGTGGTTATAGCCTCCCTCATCATCCTCACCGCTATGCTTTTCGCAGCCCGCCTGATTCTAACCCAACCGAATACAAATTGGGTTTCTTTCGCCCTCATGGTCTCTTTTATCTTCGGTGGTCAATTGGCGCTCGTGTCGGTGGGCGTCCAAGCCGGCCGTTTGTTGAACATTCGGCAAATGAAGCGACTTTTTCCCATAATGATGGGTATTTTTAACGTCGGCTTTATCGCCAGCAGTTTATCCGTTTCGGCTTTGCTTCCCATCTTGACCACGACAGAAGATCTACTGCTGGTAGCCGGAAGCTACATGCTGGTCGCTTTGACCATATCAGTGGTGGTGGTGCGACGCTTTGCCCTACAATTCGGCCACCCCCCCCAGCAAGAGAGTTGGCAGGCGCCTCAATCGAAATCACTCCCTCAACTCCTGCGAAATCGATATGTAACGTCAATTTTCACCTATCAATTCTTTTCTGCCAGCGGCACCCAGTTAGTGCTCTTTCTGCTCATCACCCTGGCCGACATGCGCTACAACAACCCTGACGACCTGGCCCGCTTTTTCGGGAATTTCGGCGCGGCTCGCAATATCCTGAATGTGCTGTTTATGGTTTTGTTGGCGGGTCAGTTAATGAATCGCTTCGGATTAAGTTTTGGCCTAACCGCCAACCCGATCGCCGTCGGGGTCGTCACGGTACTCATAATTGTAGTCAACGTCGCCATCGGCCAAGGATCGCTGCTGTTTTGGCTGACCGTCGCGGCTGTCACCTTAGATGTCATCTTTAGCGAAGCTATTACCGGCACCTCGCTCAAAGCGGCCTACCAGGCCTTACCCGCCACCCAACGCCCGGTCGTCGAGGCGGGGGTAGAAGGAATTGGGGTGCCGTTGGCCATTGGGCTGACCGGGATCCTGCTCATTCTTTTCAATGCGATACCCGGCCTGACCTTTACCCATATTATCCTGTTTACAATTTTTGTGATTGGGTTGTGGATAGCCAGCGCTTTGTTGGCCTACCGAGATTACGCCCGGACCTTGCTTAAAACCCTCAGCCGGCGGGCTTTGGGGCCGGAGGCTTTGTCGCTGGTCGATGAGTCGAGCCTAAAGGCGATTGAAACGCTGCTGCATCGCGATCACTTGCCCGATGTCCGGCTCGGGCTGGATATGTTAGCTGAAGCTGAACACGCCTCGCTGCCAGCGCACCTGGTCAAGCTGGCCAATCATGCCGACCCGGAGATACGCGCGGAGGTCCTGGCCCGTATCGAACAAGAGCGGGTTGAAGCGGCGCTGCCTTCTGTCGGCACACGCTTACAAAAGGAGACCAACCCGGCCTGCAAAGGGGCGGCCTTGCGCGCTTTTTGCGCCCTCAGCGAAGGCGAGGCGGTGGAAGCAGTGATCCCTTATCTGGATGATCCCGAGCCGGCAGTTCGCTTGGGTGCTACGGTCGGCTTGTTACGATATGGGGGCATTCCCGGAGTCCTGGCGGCTGGGGAGCGCCTGACAAAGTTGGAACGTGCAGCCGATCCGTCTGAGCGGACTTTTGTCGCCCGCGTGATTGGTGAAGTTAAGACGCCGAATTTTTATCAGCCCCTGCTGTCGTTGCTGGCCGATGACGACGTGGCCGTGCGGCGGGCGGCCCTGGATGCAGCCGGGAAGGTGGGACACCCGCGCCTACTGCCTCTGGTTGTGGCTAACCTGGCCGGCAGCGCCACCCGCTCGGCGGCAATGTCGGCCCTGACTGCCAGCGGCGAGGTGGTGCTGCCCCTTGTGGCTCAAGCCCTGGCCGGAAAGGGCCGGTACGATACCGAGACGGTGCGGCGCCTGGTGCGGGTGAGCGGCCAGATCAAGGGCGAGCGGGTGATCAAGCTCCTCAAACAGTACCTCAACCATCCCAACCCGAGCTTGCAGCATCAGATGTTGTCTGCCCTGCATCTGTGCGGTTATCGGGCCAGCGAGAAAGATCAACCACAGATCGAACAGGCGCTGCAAGGCTGTTTGCAGCAGGGGGCGTGGGCCTTGCTGGCCAAACAGGATATCGGCGAAGCCAAGGCATTAATCCCCTTACACGCGGCTTTAGATTATGAGTTTTCCCAGGCCCGCCGGCGCGTGTTCCTGTTGCTCTCCTTCATTTACGAGCCGCGCGCTATGTTGCGGGCGGAGGAGCGGTTGGCTCGCGGAAGCAGCGCCGAACGAGCCATAGCTATCGAAACATTGGATGTGGCCCTGCCAAACAAGCAAAAGGGCTTGATCCTACCGCTGATTGACGACGGCATGCCTATGAGCCGGCGCGTACAGACGCTGGCTCAGGAGTATTCGCTCTTGGGAATGGGGCGTGAAGCACGGCTGCGGGAGATCATCACCGATGCCCAGGGTTGGATGGACAGTTGGACCCGCGCCTGCGCCGCTTACGCCGGCGGACATCTGGCCCTTAAGGATCTAGTCGAGGCGATTGAAGGGGCCCTGGAGGTTACTACGCCACCCGTGCGAGAAACAGCCGCTTGGGCCTTACACGAACTGGCGGTAGACATATACCGGCATCATGTCGCCGAATTGTCCGCAGATCCGAATCCTCAGGTAGCCCAATTGATTAGCCATTTGACCGGGTAAGGAGCGAATCTCATGCTGCTCACCATCGAAAAAGTAGCCCTTTTGAAATCTGTCAATATCTTTGCCGAGACGCCAGCCCCGGTTTTAGCGGCTGTAGCTGCTATTGTTGAGGAAGTGGATGTTGAGCCGGGGGAGACCTTTATCCGCGAAGGGGATATGGGGGCCTCGTTGTACGTGATCATCGAGGGTGAGGTGCGGGTTCATAACGGCGACAAAACAATTTTGACTCTGGGCCCCGGAAAAAGTGTGGGCGAGCTGGCCGTATTAGATCCTGAACCGCGGGTGGCTTCAGTTACCGCGATTAGTGAGACGCGGCTCTTTCGGATCGTGGGGGATGCCTTTACTGAAGTGATGACCGATCGACCTGAGATTGCCCAGGGCGTTATTCGGGCGCTTTGTCAGCGAGTGCGGATGTCGACGGCGGCTCGCTAGCCAATTTGGGAAACAGCAACTTCCAAGGCAGAAATACGGTCAGAGCCCCGCTAATCACCAGTTTTCATTCTGGGTATTAAGAGAATTAGGCAGCCGGAGCAATCTCACGAGTAAATTAATCGAACGACTCTTTCCCAGCCACCATTCTCTTTACGTATTCGCGAACGCCGGTTGGATGTATCGCTGGGTATTGCGCGTTCAGGAGAGGTCCGAGTCTTCCCTTGCCGTTCAGCATGCCGCGCCAGTACATCAATGGTAGCCAAGCGTACAAGTTGTCGGGTCCTGCCTGCACGGCCGATACCACCGTGTACACGCCATCAAAGGCGCCCACCTCGTTTTCAAAGATCTCGGACGCCGTGGCGACCTCGGCCGCAAGTTTGCTTCGGCTGCCGGGACGCACGAGCAGGCGGAGCTTCGCGCCCTTGGCCAGCAGCGCCCGTGCGATTTATCCACCCAAGTTCCCGGTGGCTCCGACCACCAATATCGTCTTTACAGATTCTCCTTGCTTTTTTTCTGTGCCCATATCGACTCTCCCTATTGCAATGCCAGGTGATATTTAACAGTAGCTCTATAATAATCGATCATAACATATTTGTTTACTTGATGATAACAATCATCCGTGTTCGGGTGCGTCCTAAATTTTAGGCGAGTTTCAGTAATACAGACTGGCCCAAGCTTCAGGAGATATGTATCGGTGCCAAAGAACGCTTATTTCCGGACTGGGCCACTCTTTTCCAATAATTTAGGACAGACCCTCCGTGTTCCGTGTAGGCGATCCCGACATCGAGCGCCACCCCGCCTTCTGCGCGTTTTTGAGAAGCCACGAGAAGACACGCAACGAATATGAAATGCTGAAGCGGGAAGTCTATGCGCGTCGTCCCGCAGATATCACAGCTTACAATAACGGCAAAAATGCGTGGATAAAGCAGGTCGAGCAATTGGCGCTGGAATGGTATCGAAAAAAATAAAACCGCTGTCACCATTCGATTGGCTAACCTTTTCCATTTCTTCGCCGACTTTTTCTATGGCGGAGATGCGGCCTAATCGCTCATACCACCCGGCCCATAGAAGCCCCGGAAAACGATCCACTCAGTATCGTAACCCTGCTCTTTGGCCGTCGGCACTCCTTCCAGCATCCCGCCCATCGGGTCGGCGGTCAGCGTGGCCAACAGCCGGATTTCACCAGCTTCCATCTGGCCCAGCACTTCGGAAACATCACCCGGAAAGACATCGACAAAGCCGCCCAGCATCGCCGTCATCGCTTCGCCGCCGCCGTCAAAGGGGGTGTACTTGAGGGTCAGCGGGTCCACCCCGGCTGACTGGGCCAGCACCATCACCTTCATATGATCCTGCCCTCCGATGGCACTGCCGCCGCCAAAGTTCACCGAACCGGGGTCTTCTTTCAAGGCGGTGACCAAATCTTCCAACGTTTGATACGGGGAGTCCTGCGCCACCGCGATAACCGCAAAGTCGGCCCCAACCGAGCCAATCCAGCGCACATCTTCTTCGGTAAACTCGCCATACTGCCCCTGGGCCAGGCGCAGAGTGGTGGCCGGGCTGGCCGCCACAATTAGATTGTCGTTATCGTTATTTTGGGTGACCACATTGGCAAA
>JBFGLD010000416.1:0-5688 GCA_041576335.1 Anaerolineae bacterium
CCGAAGTCGTAGACGGCCACGATGTAGGAGTCGCTTAATCTGGCCGCATTTTGTGCTTCACGATGAAAGTTTACCAAAAAGCCAGGGTCTCGAATATACTCAGGCCGCAAAACTTTGACCGCAACCATGCGGCCCAGGGCCATGTCCTGGGCCTGGTAGACCTCTGCCAACCCACCTTCACCTATCTTTTTGATCAATTGATAGCGATCGTTAAAAATTACTGGAAGTTCCATCGGTGAGGTTATTTTACCTTATGTGAGCCACTCTCACAAGCTGCAACACATTGGATTTCAATTACGGTGATGATCCAAAAAATTGTTTGACTAGCCGTATTGGCCGTGATAGAATGAGGCCTAATGTAGCTTACTTGTAGAAGGGGTCAAGAGAATGAAGGACAAAACGGCCATTTATTTAGACCATGCGGCCTCAACCCCGACGGATCGACAGGTCGTCGAGGCAATGCAGCCCTACTTTAACGAATATTTTGGCAACCCCTCCGGATTGCACCAACAGGCCCGAGCCAGTGCAAGAGCTGTGGAAGCGGCCCGTCGACACGTGGCTGATATCTTGGCCTGCAAGCCCTCAGAAGTCATTTTCACTGCCTGCGGTACTGAAAGTGACAATATTGCCATACGCGGGGTAGCCTGGGCGCAAAAACTGGCCGGCAAAGGCAACCATTTGATTACGAGCCCTATCGAGCATAGCGCTGTTAGCAAAACCATAGATCAACTTTGTAAACATTTCGGATTTGAGCAAACGCTTGTTCCGGTTGACGCGTACGGGGTCGTCAACCCCGACGACGTCGCCGCCGCAATCCGGCCCAACACAATCCTTATCAGCTTGATGTACGCCAACAACGAAGTTGGGTCCCTGCAACCAATCGGCGAGGTTGGAGTATTGGCTCGGGAGCGCGGCATTCCGTACCACACCGATGCCGTTCAGGCAGCCGCCTACGAGCCGTTAGATGTGAACTCGCTCAATGTTGATCTGCTGGCCATTTCGGGCCATAAGATTTATGCGCCCAAGGGTATTGGCATTTTGTACGCACGCCGCGGTATCCCGCTGCTGCCGCCCATAACTGGCGGTGGGCACGAAAATGGTCGCCGACCCGGCACGGAAAATGTGCCTTACATCGTCGGTATTGCCAAAGCGCTTGAGCTGATTGACGCCTACCGCACGGTTGAAAACAAGCGTCAGGTAGCTTTACGGGACCAATTGATCGACGGCATTCTCCAAACCATCCCCGACAGCCGACTCACGGGACACCCCACGCAGCGCATGCCCAATAACGTATCATTTGTTTTTGCCGGATGTGAAGCCAATGACATTTTAATGCGTTTAGACCAGTCCGGTATTCAGGCAGCCAGTGGCAGCGCATGTACCAGCGGCCTGCCCGAACCCAGTAAGGTGTTATTGGCGATGGGACTCCCCTACGAACTATCGCTGAGTGCCCTGCGCTTGACCCTTGGCAAACAATCGACAGAAGCTCAAATCAAAACGGTGTTGAACGTGCTGCCCAGCGTTATCGAGCAAGTACGTCAGGTCAATGCGGTCTACCCCTAAGGCTGGCCAAGCGATGCCCCCTTACTTATTACTCTCGTCCTTGTTGGGTGCCGTATACGGCACCCTCTTTCATCTGTGGCGAGGTAGACGGCCACACGATTTATTGATCTACTTTGGGGCCGGTATCCTCGGTTTTTTACTCGGACAAATGCTAAGTAATTTCATCGAAACAAATTTTTTCCCCATTGGCCCAATCAATCTCGTCGAAGCGACAGTTGTAAGCTGGATCATTCTTTTTTTTGTTCATTGGCTAAGAATCTGAGATCCTTTCAGTGACAATTTTCTCAATACTAGTGAGTGTGGTACAATCTAGAGCCAATTAATTCACTCTAAGAGACGTAACAAATGCCACAAGAATTCAATTCATACGATCAATCCAATGTTACCAACGCCCGGCCCGAATTGTCGGCAGAACCTGTCGACAAGCGGCCGCTGATCATTGGTATCGTAGTTTCGTTAATTATTATTGTTATATTTTTGGGGATTGGCTGGTTTCTGTTTATCAACCCCGTAGCTGCCGCCCGCTTACGTGACATTTTTATAATTTACTTGGGGTTAGGGGCGTTTCTTGTTATCCTTTTGTTAATTGCGTTAATTGTAATTACTACTTACCTCGTTCTTAAGGTTAACGACCTGGTACAGCTGCTTGACCGGGAGATCAAACCGATGTTGGCTAAAATGCAGGGCACCCTAAGTACCGTGCGCGGTACTACAACATTTGTCAGCGAACAGGCAATTCAACCCATGATCACAACATTTAGCAGCGTCACCGCCGTACGAACCATTGTACGGTCTCTATTTCGGAACGACTAAAACTATGGAATGGAACAATTTCGACAGAATTAACAATTTTGGTATGATCTCATATAGTCATATCTCTTACGGAGAAAAGGAGTAATAAATTATGTCAACTCAAAGTAGTGGGGCTGAATTTTTTGCTGGATTAGTGATTGGGGGCATGGTCGGGGCTGCGCTGGCAATTTTGCTGGCCCCTCAATCGGGCGAAGAAACGCGTGCCCAGATCAGAGACAAGAGTCTTGAATTCAAAGACCGAGCTGAAGAGGGCGTTTTGGAAGCTCGCCAGCGGGCCCAACAGCAGATATCCACGCTACAGGATCAGGTAGATACCCTGCAGCATCAAGTTGCCGGCTTACAGGAAAAAGGCAAAGAAACTTTTGAGAAGGGCAAACAAGCGATCGGTCGGGGCAAAGGTGATGCCTCCGAAGAATATTCGTAATCCCCTGCCTTGGGAATTTTTGCACAATACTGCCCCTTTCTAAACGGGGGACCTCAACGATAAAAATAGACCTTCTGAGATAAATCGCGCCACATTCACGCGACCGCAGAAGGTCTTTTATTGTGTTGTGGCCAGGCACCCACGAAAATGAAACTGAGGCAACTTGTTGGCTATATCGACCCAAATATCTGGCTGGTTTTGCTTTTCTCTATTTTTGCCTGGGCACCACTCCTGACGCCAGCCTATTTTTTCGAGGCTCACGACGCCAAGCACAGCATCTTTTTTTTAGTGGAATTTGACCAGACATTTCGTGACGGGTTTTGGTGGCCCCGCTGGTCTCCTGATTTTGCATTTGGGTTTGGCTATCCACTTTTTAACCTGTATGCGCCCTTGGCCTTCTATCTGGCCGAGCTACTCCACTTGATTGGTTTTAGCTTTACATCGGCTATTAAGACGATGTACGTACTGGCCACAATTGGGGCGGGGCTGGGTATGTACGGCTACGTGCGGCATCTTTTCGGAAGTCAGGCAGGGCTTCTGGCAGCGACAGTTTTTATGTACGCCCCTTTTCATCTCGTTGAGATATTTGTGCGGAGTGCCTATGCCGAGTTTGTCGCCCTGGCCCTAATTCCTTTGCTCTTCTGGAGCTTCACCAATCTCATTACTGCCCCAAATTTGGGGCGCATCGGCCTGGCCGGTTTTGCTTATGGGGTGGTGGCCTTGAGCCATCATTCCACATTCTTCACGTTTAGTCCGTTTCTGATCGTTTACGTCATCTTTTTAATCCTGGTCGAAGCAAAACTTAACCTCAGGACCATCATAGTCCGGGCGCTCTACGCGGGTTCTGCCGGGCTGCTCGGGTTGGCTTTAGCAGCCATATATCTTATCCCGCTGATCACTGAAATGCAATATGTTAAAGTCGAGCAGTGGACCACAGGAAGCTACAATTATCTTCAACACTTTGTTTACTTTTCCCAACTCCTCTCCCCATTCTGGGGATTTGGCTACGCCGGGCCTGGGTTAGTTGACGACTTCTCGTACCAACTGGGGATCGTCGTCATTGTTTTGACGATTTTTGCCCTAGCATCGCTGCCTCACCGCCGAGTTCAACATTATGGAACGGGTCTCTTCTTTTTGATCTCGACACTTGCCATAATCATGTTGATGTCACCCATGGCCGAGACCCTGTGGCAGATCATTCCGATCGCTTCGTTAGTACAGTTCCCCTGGCGTCTGTTAGGCATGGCCGTATTTACGCTTTCTGTCGTCGCGGGCTCCTTGCTAGCCCTACCGGCGACACCATTACCCGTGACTGATGACCAACGAGCCCCTGTCGACCGTCACCCGGCGCCGTCCCCCCTTTTTCTCCTTATACTTGTTATTATCCTGGCATCTTATTCCTACACGCTCCCCCAGTACACCGAGGTGCCTGAGTGGTCCGAAACGCCACTCGCCGTTGTTAATTGGGATCGAGGCTCGATTATTGATCGGGTGGGGATGGTTTCAGTGACCGAGGTGCAGCCGCAAACCAGCCCGATGGAACAAGAATACCGCACGCTAGGCTTTCCAAAAACCGTAGCCGGTATCACGGAAGGATACGGTGTCGTTGAAACGTTACATCATGGGGGTGGTTCCGACAAGGTCCGGGTTGTTTCGAAGGAGCCTGTAAGCGTACAATTCTATACGTACGATTATCCGGGCTGGCAGGTTATCTTGAATAACCACCCAATTGAGCATCGCAACGAGCCGCCATTTGGGTTGATTACGGTTGATCTACCGCCGGGAGATCACACGCTGCTGCTGCGGATGGAAGGCACACTTTTTCGCACGGTCAGTACCGTAGTAACAATACTAGCCCTCCTAATGATCATTGGCTTCACGTTCGTTTCAATCCCAGCACGAATACGCGCCAGGTTTGACAATTGACTGTAGATAATCAATAATTGGCAACTTCCAGTTTCTAAACGGCTAACCGTACATTGACTTTTTAGTTTGAGTGCGGATTTAGCAAAAGTAAGTGGTAATGACCAACATCCGTTATCAATATATTCTTCGAAATGGTTATGTTAATAGCGGGTAATGCCAAGATACGAATTAGCGAAAAATATGACCGAATGTTCAGCCTGTGGGACGGATATTGGCCCTCACGAAATTCACTGCCCTACTTGCGGCAAATTAACACCCGACTACCATCGCCAGCGCCGCTGCCTGCACTGCGGTATGCCCGCTGCTGAAAGGGCAAAAACATGCCTCATGTGTGGCAAGCCCGTCGACAGCATCCCCTTAAGTACTTCAACTTTTGGCGGGTCCTGGCTGGGAATTGGTTTGGGCTTATTGATTATTTTAGGTATCGTTGCCGGAGTTGTGAGATATCAATGGGGTGCTGATCGTACGGTGCGGGCCGCGCAATCCGGCTCTCCTACGCCCACGGTCACCTCAACGCCAAGCATTACCCACACGCCCAATCCGACAGGCACGCCTACGGCTACTGAAACACAAACGCCCACCGCCACCCCAACCCCTCGTAGACATGTAGTGCAAGCCGGCGAAAATCCCTCTTTCATCGCCGACCTATATGGGGTATCTGTAGAAGAGTTGATTGCCCTCAATAGCATCGAGGATGTCGGCGGGCTGAGGGTAGGTCAACAATTAGTGGTGCCGGCCTCGGCAAATGCCGCCGTCGATCCGGCCGCTGATGCCTTAAGAAACACCAACCGTGTTCCTCAAATTGTGTATATTATCGAGTCCGGTGACACCCTGCTCGGTATTGCCTTGGAATACGGAACAACGACGGACGCCATTGTTGCAGTTAACCCGAATATTGATTTGGATCTGATCTTTCCCGGGCAGAGTATCGTGGTACCGTTATCAAGCCCGACGCCCACACC
>JBFGLD010000417.1:0-5681 GCA_041576335.1 Anaerolineae bacterium
AAAGCGTTCTAAGGCAATGGCCATGGCGATAACCGGCACAATCATAATTAGAATGACGACGGACATGAGCCACCACTGGGTGCCGCGGGTATTGTTCATTGCGGCCACAAGCAGGGGCAGAGTCTGAGCGTCGGCGCTGGACAAAAACAGAGCCAGGAGATACTCATTCCAGGCGAAAACCAGAACAAACAGGAAGGTAGCTACCAAGCCGGGCACGGCCAACGGCAGCACAATCGACCAGAAAATGCGGTAGCGTGAGGCCCCGTCGATGGCCGCACATTCCTCCAGTTCGATCGGGATGTTATAGAAGTAATCTCGCAGCAGCCAGATAACAATGGGCAGATTGGCCGCGACATACGTGATAATCAGGGCGGTGCGGGTGTCGAGCAGGTTAACTTGTTGGAACATGACGTAAATAGGAATGACCACGGCCACCGGCGGCAGCATGCGCTGCGAAATCATCCAAAAGGCAATATCGTTGTTACCCAAAGCGCGTTTGAAACGGCGGCCAATGGTCTGCAGCAAAATAATAAAGATGGCCGCGCCGGCAATAAATGCCATTAGCCAGGGCACCCCAACATTAACGGCCACAATCATCAAGGCGATACAGCCGATAAAGGTCAAAATTGCCCCGATCTTGGGCCGGTATTCAAAGCGGACCAGGGCATAAGCAGCGGCGCCACCCAACATTAAGGCGATGACGGCACTACTCAAGGCCACGATGACCGTATTGAGATACGGTCGCCAGGTATCGTTGCTCAAATCGCCGGTCGTAATATAGCGCCAGTTTTCCAGGGTCGGCTGGTAATCAAGACCGGGCAGATAGAATGGGCCGGTACTGACTTGAAGCGGCACTTTGAAAGAGGTCACCAGCAGCCAATATAACGGAAATAGGACCACAAGCGTCCATATCCCCAACACCAAATAGGAAAAGAGCATTTGGGCCGGCGAGGGTGAAAAAATTGACGTCTTCTTAAACAGGCGTGTGATCATGCTGCTGCCTCCGACGCGCGACTGCGCAGTAGATTGACGAAGCTGATGCCAAAAAAGGTCACGACAAACAGGAGCAAATAGGCGATGGCCGCTGACCCGCCCAGGTCAAGCGTACGCCAGGCAATGAAAGAGTGCAATGTGAGCGGCTCGGTGGCCGTCCCCGGCCCCCCACCGGTCATCACATTGGGCAGGTCGATGATCTTAAAGGCCTCAATCATCCGGATCAAGACCAGGGTGGTGCTCACCGGTAAGATTTCCGGCCAGGTAATGTAGCGGAAAATCTGCCATGAGGTGGCCCCATCGACGATCGCCGCTTCAAAGGGCTCGACAGCCTGGCCCTCTAAGGCAGCCAAGAGCACGATAAACATAAACGGAGTCCATTGCCAGGTATCGCCGATCAGAATAGCAATCCGCGCCCCCCATGGATCGTTGACCCAGGAGAAGCCCCCCAGACCGATGCCATACCAGATTGGGTTGAAAGGCCCGATATTGGTATCCGTTAACATCCGAAACATGTAGGCTACACCGACCGGGGTAATCATCATCGGCAGCAGGAAAACCACCCGAAAGAAGCGGCGTCCCGGCAAGCGCTGCGTCGTTAACATAGCCAGGCCTAACCCCAGGGCGTATTGGAGCGAAATGCCGGCAAAGACATAAATCAAGGTAACGACCAGCGTGCCGGGGCGACCGTCTGGGCCGAGCGTGTGGACCAACAGCCAGACAAAGGCCAGCATTCCGCCCACGAAGATTATGCGCCAAAATAAGCCGCTCACGGAGAATCGATCGCCGCGGACATACCGTACCAGAAATACACCTAGGGCCAGCGCCGCCAGGCCAAGGATGAACCAGCCCACTATGCCCGGATCTCGGAGAACCCCTAATAAGTGACTTTGTTCACTTCCGAACAGCAGCTTACGATATTTGGCCAAGCCAACATACGATAATTCAAATCCCCCCTTGACAAACTTCAAATTCGATAGAGACAAGTATAGTGAAATAATCAGGGGAAAGATAGATAAAACCAGTACCACGATGACGGCCGGCATCACAAATGTCGTACCGGCATACCGTTCTGCCCGCGAAGTCAGGGTATGGATCTGCGAATGCGTTGCCTGAGGTGATGCGGCCTCGAGGCTCTGCTCAGATTGGACTGCGCTTTGAGATCGCCGTTCAACCTGCATAAACACCTCCTTTCGAAAAACCTCGGAGGTCTTGATTGACTTTAAGAAAATAATTGACCTAGGCTGTGTCATTCTGAACGAAGCGAAGCGGAGTGAAGAATCTCCTACGCTGACCGCAGGAAGGCGGCCTCGGAGACTCTTCGCCTGTGCCCTGTGGGTGCTCCCGTTGGTCGCTCAGAGTGACATGGCCGGTGGTCCGTTTAATTTCTTAATCTTCATGGAGACCTCCGAGGTTTTGTTACAAATTACTGAGCCCCGATCGAAGCCAGGTAAGCATTAAGCTGATCCTCGCGACCAAGCTCCTCCGTAATTTCTTCCCAGCCGTCGTAAATCTGCTGCATGGTTTCCTCGGTGGTTAACTCACCGGCCAAATATTGGCTGATCGCCGTATCCAGCACCACCTGCTGATAGCGCTGATTTTGGGGAACCCGTAAGTCGAGGACCATGTTAGGGCTGTTCAAGCTGTCTTCGATGGCCCCCAAATAGTCGCTGGCCGCCTGAGGGCTCATGCCCGCTTTCACCCACTGCTCGCGGTTCAAGAATTGGGAGGTGCGATAGGGATTGTAGCCGGTCCTGCCGATGGTCACGTCCTCGTTGGCCTGCGCCGGCTGGCTCATATAGGAGAAGAAATCATAAGCCGCTTGTTTGACCGTGTCGTCGGCGCCGGCATTGATCGCGCCTGACCAGCCGCCAAAGGCAGCGAAGGGGGCATGGTTCACGCCCTCGACAGCGTAGGGGCAGGTGTCCTCATCACAAGGAACCAATGCACCCGTTTCACGGTCGAGGACCTCGGTGGAGCCGGGTAAGATCACCGCCCCGACTTTGTCCTGGACGATCGAAGTATCCGGATCGATGGCCTGGGTACCGATGTCACCCCAGTCCATGGACAAGGCACAGCGGCCGGAATTAAAGAGACCGCGGGTATCGGTCACGTTCAGGTTTAACTCGTCAGGCGGCCCGAAGTCGGTGGTGGCCTTGTAGACTTCCAGAGCCTTGGCAAAGGCTTCGTTGTTGACCAACGGTTCAAACGTTTCGGTATCGAAGAAGGCTCCCTGTGAGGTGCCCTGGCTTTGGATGTAACCGGAGGCGACCGAGGTAATGAACCAGTAGGACTGCTGGTTACGGACTTTAGCAATGCAGGACCCGTAGTCGGGTTGGCCATCGCCGTTGAGGTCTTTATTGTGAAAGGTTTCGGCAATGGTCAGATAGTCATCCCACGTCTTTGGCGGATCCAAACCTTCTTGTTCGAGCAAGTCGCTGCGATAGTAGACCATCTGGAAATCGCCGTCGAGCGGGATCGTGTAAATTTGGCCCTCGTAGCTGGCACTAAAATCGCGGAAGAAGGGCGCCACGTCCTGCCAATCTAACGCTTCATCGGCTTGCACCTGGTCGGTTATATCCTCCAGATAGCCGGGCACAACCAGGTCAACCATCCACTGTGGCGCAAATACAAAGGCATCGAAGCTGTTTGTACCGGTCGCCATGTCGGTTAAGATCTGTTGAAACAGGTCGGCAAACGGCACCGTGATGACGTTAATTTGGGCTCCGGTCAGCTCGGTGAAGTCGGGCCCTCGCCGTTGAAGTGGCTCGGCGATCTGGGGTCCGGTGAAGGTCAGGATGTTGACTTCAACGCCTTCATAAGGCTTGGCGGGCGCCTCGGCCGTAACCTCGACAACTTTCTCGACTTCGACCTCAACCGTCTCGACAACTTCCTTGACAACTTCCTTGACAACTTCGACGGTCTCGACGACCCTTTCACCTTCCTTTTCGACAATCACTGTTTCCACGACGGTTATCGTCTCCGGCGTCGGCGCTTGACCGCAGGCTGCAACCAACGTCAGCATGATGGCTACAGCCAACAATCCCATCAGTTTTGATTTAGACATTTTCTTAACTTCCTCCTTGGTATATTTTGAAGATTGATTAAGACTACACCGCCAATCTACAATTTAACAACTATGGCCTAGATTGGCGCACTACAGATTAATGATCAGTTATGATTAGCGATAATCACCTCCCTCATTCAACGTGGATCGTTAACAAAATATTTCCTCACCGCGAGTGTCCCACCAAAGAATCCTCCAACCGAAGCCGGCGACAAGACTCTCTTATGACCAACTCGACAGGTAGGGGCGCAGGTAGTTTAAACGTTCGGTGATTTATCAGATCCATGAGTAGACGAGCTGCAGTTTGACCCAGTTGATAGGTCGGCTGGCGGACGGCCGTCAACGGCGGCGAGAACAGGGGTGCCCAGTCGTGGTCGTCAAAGCTGATAATCGAGATATCATCAGGACAACATAGATTTCTCTCTCGAAGCGCGTGCAGCGTACCCAAAGTCATTTGATTGTTGGTCACAAATATGGCCGAAGGCCGTTCAGGTAAGTTCAGCAACTGCTGCAAGGCCTGATAAGCGCTCGGGGTCATCTGGTTGTTCGTAAGCGATCTGAGGGCGATGTTGGGTAAATATGGGTGGTTGCTATGAAAGCGAGGATCGGCCCGAATGATCAACCGCTCGTCTACCGGTATGTCACTTTCTTGGAGCGCTCGTTTGTAACCCTCAACCCGCAGTTTAAGCGTTGAGATCGTTTCCAGACCGGTCAACACGGCGATCCGGCGATGTCCCAGCTCAATCAAATATCGTGTCGCCCGGTAGGCGCCCTCGCCATTATCAACCCCGACTAACGGAGCTTCAATGCCGGGTGTTTCCCGATCGATCAATACAATCGGCGTATCGGCCTCGGCTATACGGAGCAGCCGCTCCGATTGAAGGCCGGTGGGCGCAATAATCAATCCGTCAATTTGCCGGGCTGAGAGGAGACGGAGATATTCATCCTCACGAGCCGGGTCTTCGTCCGTATTGCAGAAGATCGTATGGTAGCCATGCTGATTAATTTCATCTTCAACCCCACGGGCCACGGCAGTGAAAAAAGGGTTGGTGATGTCTGAGATAACCAGCCCAATTGTTTGGGTGGCATTTGTGGCTAAACTGCGGGCAATGGCGCTGGGTTGGTAATTTAAAGCTTCAATTACCTCAAGAACGCGCTGGCGGGTTTCTTCACGCACAAAACGAGTCCCATTTATGACGTGAGACACCGTCGCCGTGGATACCCCGGCTTTTTGAGCCACGTCTTTAATACTTACTCTAGCCATTGAGCCACCACATCATCGTCGTGCTGTGCTGCGGGATAAATTTATTACATTGAAAGATAAAAGTGTAGAAGATTGCCAACGATCGCGACGTAAGCGGTTACGTAAGCGGTTACGCCGAAGGTTAGCACAAAAAAGATTTTCTGTCAAACCGGCATGTCAATTTGGGCGTGTCCCGGATTTTAGGCGAGTTTCAGTAGTACCAGACTGGGCCAGTCTTTTCCAAAAATTTAGGACAGACCCTGTCAATTTTTGGAGCTGCCCTACAGCTGCAACTCGGTCCGTCCAATAATTTCATCAAGAATGTCGAGGGCCGTACGACCTCGGAGCTGGCTTTCCGGCCTTAAAATGAGGCGATGC
>JBFGLD010000418.1:0-5673 GCA_041576335.1 Anaerolineae bacterium
CGAGCGCGCGCCCGAGCGCCTGCCCGGAGCCAGGGTGTCGCGGCGCGGGACCGTCCGGACGGGGATCCGCCGTGAACGCCATGCCCCGGACTACACGATCCTCGTGGCGGTCGTCGCGCTCGTGGCGATCGGGATCATCATGGTCTACTCGTCGTCCGCGATCCGGGCGTTCATCGAGCGCGACGGCAACCCGATGGCGATCGTCGGACCGCAGATCCTCTGGGCCGCCGTCGGCCTCGCCGCGATGCTGGTCATGACGCGCGTCGACTACCGCTACCTGCGCCTCGTGTCCGTGCCGGCGTACGTGATCGCGCTCGTCCTGCTCGTCCTCGTGTTCGTCCCCGAACTCAACAAGGTCGTGGGCGGCTCGGCGCGCTGGCTCGTCATCAGGCCCCTCCCCGCGGTCCATCCGGCGGAGTTCGCGAAGCTCGCGATCGTCCTCTACCTCGCGCACTGGATGGCGACCCGGGGGACCGCGATCCGCTCCTTCCGGTCGGGGACGCTGCCGTTCCTGCTCATCGTCACGCCGATCGCCGCGCTCATCTTCCGCGAGCCCGACCTCGGCACGACCAGCGTCGTCGTCCTCACCGCGTTCACGATGTTCTTCGTCGCGGGGGCGAACATGTGGCACTTCGTGCTCATCGGGATGCTCGCCGTGACGGCGGCGATCGCGGTGGGCCTGCGCGGCTACCAGATCGAACGGATCCAGGCCTGGCTCGACCCGTGGGCGTACCCCGACACGAAGGGGTTCCACACGATCCAGGGCCTGCTCGCCCTGGCGCTCGGGGGTCTGCTCGGCGCCGGCCTCGGGGAGAGCCGCCTGACGGGCGGGCTGTTCCTGCCGAACGCGAGCAACGACTTCATCTTCGCGGTCATCGGCGAGGAGTTCGGGTTCGTCGGCGCGTCGGCGGTCATCGGCCTGTTCGTCCTCCTCGCCTGGGCGGGCATCCGTACCGCGCTGCGCGCCCCCGACACGTTCGGGGCGCTGCTTGCGGCCGGCATCACGGGCTGGCTCTGCATCCAGGCCTTCCTGAACATCGCCGTCGTCGTGGCGCTCATCCCGGTCACCGGGATCACGCTGCCCTTCATCAGCGCCGGCGGCTCGTCGCTCACCATCAGCCTCGCGGCCGCCGGCATCCTGCTGGCGATCTCGCGCGAGACCGTCGAACGAGGGACCTGGAACGATGCGCCTGCTGATCGCGGGCGGCGGCACCGGCGGGCACGTCTATCCGGCTCTGGCCGTCGTGCGGGAGCTAAAACAGCAGCTCACTGAACTTGATATCCTTTGGGTTGGCAGCGCCGGAGGGATGGAACAAGCTCTCGTTAAGCGAGCAGGTTTAACATTTGAAGCGATTTCGGCCGGCGGTTTGCGCGGCAAAAACCTGATGGCCTTTCTGCGTGGGTTGTGGGCCTTAAGTCAAGGGTATCGGCAGAGCCTTCAGGTTATTGAACGCTATCAGCCCGATATATTGCTGGCGACCGGCGGGTATGTTTGCGCCCCGGTGACTTTAGCTGCGCGTCGCTCTGGTTTGCCGGTGCTGATTTATCTGCCGGATATTGAACCAGGCTTGGCCATCAAATTCCTGGCCCGTTTCGCCAATCGGGTCGCCGTAACGGTGCCGGAAGCCCAACAATTTTTTCGGCCCGGACTGACCGTGGTCACGGGTTATCCGGTACGTCCGGCGTTAGTGACCACGTTTGGCGGCGGCAAAGCTGCCGCCCGGCTTAAACTGGGGTTGACAGAAAGGCTGCCCGTGTTACTCGTTTTTGGCGGCAGCCAGGGCGCACGCAGTATCAACCGGTCCTTAACCGACCGGCTTGAGGATTATCTTGAGGTCAGCCAAATTATTCACGTGACCGGAGTGCTGGACGAAGCCTGGGTCCAGGCCAAAAAAAGTAAATTGCCGCAGAACCTGCAGGCCCGCTATCACGTCGCGGCCTACCTGCATAACGAAATGGTTGCGGCCTTAGTGGCGGCCGATTTGGTCGTGTCGCGAGCCGGGGCCAGTACCCTGGGCGAGTTTCCGGCAGTGGGGCTGCCTGCCATCGTGGTGCCGTATCCCTATGCCGGAGCGCATCAAGCCTTAAACGCAAACTACTTGGTTCAACATCAGGCCGCAATTATTGTGGAGAATGCTGATCTGGAGCATCGCTTGAAAGATACCGTTATCAATTTGATAACCGATCAGGAAAAATTACAGGCTATGAGCCAAGCCTGTCGTAACCTGGCCCAGCCGGATGCTGCGGCCCGCTTGGCCAAAGAAATTATAAGTTTGCACAATGGTTGAAGTTAACTGGACCGTTCTAACCTATATGCTAATCGGCCTGTTTGCTTTTTCCGGCTTCTTCAAAGGCTGGTGGAAAGAGGCAGTTGTTACTATTTTTCTGATATTTCTGGTGTTCTTGCTCCAGGTGCCGGCGGCTGCACAAGCGTTGATTGATTTGATCAACTTTATTATCGCCGCCCTCTGGGGGCTGTTATCCGAAACCTACCGGATCATCTTTGGTGACTTTCTTAAAACCGGACTGGGTGTTGAAACCGATGGCGGGATTCCTCGCATTGATGCCGGTGAAAGTCAAACATGGTTGATTATTCTGATCATATTTTTGGGACTCGCTATTTTGATCGGTCGTATCACGCTGCCGAATTCGGGGCGGATCTCAAGACCCTATTTCGGCTATCCCCCTACCTTTGGCGGCAGTATCTTGGGTGGAATCCTGGGTGGGGTTAATGGCTGGCTCATCGTCAGCCTGGTTGGCGCCTATCTAAATGGGCAAAATTTGCCGGGGGGCAGTAGTGCTGCCGCGACTTTGATCTCGCCCAATACTGTTTTGGTGCAAGCTGTCGACGTCCCGACCACGACGATCCAGGATAGTTTTCTGCCCTGGTTTTTTGTTGCCCTGGGTCTAATCACCTTACTGATGGCTATTCGGAGTAGGGTATCCGTGCTGAAGGATAAAGAAGGTTTCAGAAAGCTGGATTATCGACCGCCACTGGGACATCGAAAAATTGAAGTAAGCGTTTCGGACGGTTGAGTTTGGGAGTGCTACGGTTTTGCCAAACCGGTTCAGCGCTGGAGGATTTCAATGCTTAGATGGCTGCTCTTAAAAGCAAGGCATTCGCTTACCGTATTGATAACGGTTATTTTGGCCTTGGGTGTCGGCTTTCTGGCGCTGACCATAAATTCTGTGACAACACAAGCAGCGCCGCTTGCCCAGGGCGGCGTTTTGCAGCTTATTTTTCCTGCCGAAAAGGCAAGCGGTCGGGCCTCGGTTTATACCATTACCAATCAGGGCACCTTAACCGCAACGACAGCCCATCGATTTTTTAGCGGCACGGCTGCGACCGGTCAACTTGTAACCGAGTTTCGCCAAAATCAGGCTCCTTTTGAGACCAAGTCTTATACAATCGATGAACGCGTTACCATTTTTAGCGGCCGGCAAACCGTAAATATCCTCAATGTGCCCCAGGAATTCGTTGGGGAGGTAGTTATTACGTCTAATCAGCCAATCACCGGTTCGGTCGTCGTCGTCTCACCGGCCCAGCCCACTGCGCCGTCAAGACCGGCCCCGAACCGTCGCGAAGTTAATTGGAGTATAATTTCGTATTTTGTTATTGGCTTGTTTGCCCTGTCCGGCTTTTTCAGAGGCTGGTGGAAAGAAGCGGTTCTTACCTTTCTTTTGGCTATTCTTGTCCTCTTTCTACGCGTGCCAAGTCTGGCTCAGTGGGTCATTGACCGGATTAACGATGTTCTACGAGTCTTGTGGGCTTGGTTGCCCACCTCGTTACAAGAATTCGCGGAGCCGTTTTTGGGAGTTAGCGCTGGGACTGCCCCGCAAATTAATGCGGGTCACAGCAGCACCTGGATGGTGATTTTGATCATCTTTATTGGCCTTTCTATTTTGATCGCCCGTCCAATCTTGCCTAACTACGTCAGAGGTGCCGGAACTTATTTTACTTACGTCGTGACGCCGATGGGAAGTTTTTTGGGCGGCTTGTTAGGCGGCCTCAATGGATTTTTGATTATTAATCTGGTTAGAGAGTATCTAACGGGGTCCAATTTGCCCGCTGGCCCCGGGCCCGTGACGGAAATCGCCGTCACAGGAGGTGAAACGCTAAGAATTGCCTCGTCCGGCGTGGCAGTTACGATTACCAATTTGCCTAACCTGATTAATCTCAATAATAACATTGTAGCCTGGGCTGTGACCGGGTTTGGCTTGTTGATCTTGCTGCTAGTCCTGGCCAACAGAACAACGTTCAAACGTTTTAGGATTACGGCGTATAAAACGCCGTCCGGCTATCGAAGATATGTTGTCAAATAAGAACGAGCGACGAAGTTGCCCTTTAGAGAGATATTGTCCGCAGTGTCTGCAAAATTTTGCAATCATTAACGTGTGGACCCGTTGGGAAGGCCTGTCCAAGGTGGTATCTTATGCAAATTGATTGGCAGGTAACAACGTGCTTTATTATCGGTTTTTTTGCCCTGGCCGGCTTTTCCAGAGGGTGGTGGAGAGAAGGCCTGACGACGCTCTTTCTAACGGTTCTCGTCGTGTTTTTGCAGCGGCCGAGTTGGGCTCAGGCATTTATTGACTTCATTAATAATGTCATTGCTACGATTTGGGGTTTTGTCCCTACCGAACTATTCAATCTTGGCAATGGTTTACTTCCGGCGGACGCGACCGGTGCGCCGCCTATTCAAGCCGATGCTAACGGCGCGGGCACTTGGATGATCATCCTGATCTTATTTGTAGCCGCGTCCGTGTTAATTGGTCGCCTCTGGTTGCAGAGCCCGCCCACCCTACAAGGGGGCTTGCTAGGTACGTTGCTGGGTGCGGTCAACGGCTTTGTCGTCCTCAACTTGGTTAGAGAGTATATGGATGGGCGCGCCTTACCCGGCAGCACAGCGACCCCACCCGGAATAATAGTGGCGGGCAACACTTCTTTTGGACAGGCGGCCACGGAGGTTGCCATTCAAGTGACGAGTTTACCGAGTCTAACCTTATTAGATAGCAACATACCCTGGATTGTAATTGGTAGTGGGCTGCTCATCTCGTTTGCAGTATTAAAGAGCCGGTTCGAGATCCAGACCAATCGGCAAAATATGAAAAAATTAAATTATAAGAAACTGCCACCGTTCTATGTGGTTCCAAAAACGACCAAACCGACCACATCGCCGTTGGAGGATTTTTTCAAAAGAGTATCGGGCTAGAGCTAAATACCGGGCCCGCGACCGTCCTGATATTCATCGCAGCTTAGATTTCGACCTGGGGCTGGGTCGACAGCGGTCCGGTACTCACAAACAAAAGACTGTTGCTAACTATGCCAAATGTTCATCTAATCGGTATTGGCGGGGCCGGTTTATCGGCCATTGCCACGGTACTTTTACAACAGAATTACACCGTATCCGGTTCGGATCTGCAAGCCACTTCGACCACGCAGCGGCTGGCTCAATTAGGGGCAACTGTATTTATCGGCCATCGCCCCGAAAACCTGAGGAACGATATAGAAGTGGTCATTATCTCCTCGGCTATTCCGGGGGATAATCCGGAACTGCTGGCAGCTCAGCGGCGCGGGATAGCCGTCACCAAGCGGGCTGAATGGCTTGGCCACATGATGCGCGACAAAGTCGGAATTGCTATTGCCGGAACCCACGGGAAAACCACCACCACGGC
>JBFGLD010000419.1:0-5665 GCA_041576335.1 Anaerolineae bacterium
AAGGGAGGAACCTTGGCTCTGGGCGGCATCCACATGAGTCCTATTCCGGAAATGCCGTACGATTTGCTGTGGCACGAGCGTACGGTTCAAAGTGTGGCCAACAGTACACGCCAAGACGCCCTGGATTTGCTGGAGGTTGCCGCCGAAATACCGGTCAAAACTGAGGTTGAGCTTTTTCCGTTAGAGCGAGCCAATGAGGCCCTGCGTCGTCTTAAACAAAGTGAAATCTATGGGGCAGGCGTACTGCAAATTAGCGACTGAGGAGTAAATCGTGAAGAGGAATTCAACGCTGTCTGAATTTAACCCTGCCCAAGAGGTTAACCTTTCAACGCAGCAGACGTTAAGCTTAATTGGTCTGGCAGCCTTGACGTCTGTGCTGATGGCAACAATGCCGCTACTGGACGTGCTCAATTTTCCGTTTCGACTGTTAATCACCCTCGTCCACGAGCTGGGGCACGGTTTGGCGGCGACGGTAACCGGAGGTGAGTTTATCCGTTTTCAGATTTCCGCAGATGGATCGGGCCTGGCCTATACCGCCGGAGGCTGGCGCTTAGTCGTCATCTCGGCCGGGTATTTGGGCGTGGCCCTATTTGGGGCCGGTCTAATTATGCTGGGGCGCGGCCATCGTTCTAGCCGTATCGCCATGGCTGTTATCGGTGGTGGGATGATCCTGTTATCGGCTCGTTATGGTATTCCCACGATCTTTTCCGCCCAATTCCTAAACGGCCTCTTAACCACGCTTAGCGGTTTTATCTTCGGGTGTCTGTTTTTAGTGGTGGCCGTAAAGGCGACCCCAAGCTGGCTTGTGTTTTTGCTTCATCTTGTCGCGATTCAAGCCGGATTAACGGCTTTTACCGATTTGCTGGCCGTAGTTGGCCTCTCAACGCGTTTTTTTAACACCCCGGCCAACGATGCCCGCTCGATGGCCGAGTTGACCTCTATCCCGGCCGTTGTTTGGGCAGTGCTGTGGGTTTTGACCGCCATGGTTTTAATTGCCGGGTCCATTTGGCTGACCTGGCAGGTGCCGCCTAAGCCGCCACTATCTGGCGATAGGGCTGTTACAAAGTAACCTGACAAATGTCGAGTAAGCCTTCTGACTGTGCGAGGCGGTTCCGCTTACCGGTACACTTCCCATACGCTTTCGCCGTTAAGAATACGGCGGACTTGATCGGGGAAACGGTTCCGGTTGAGCGGCTTGCCCAGGAAACCGTTAAAGCCTGCTGCCTGGGCTCTTGCCATTTCAGTGTTGGCATCGCGGGCGGTAACCGCCACGACCGGCACATCCTTTAGTTCAGGTGTGCTTCTTAATTTCTTGAGCACGTCATAGCCGTCGCCATCCGGTAAGCCTAAATCCAAAAAAATCACGTCAACTCTGGACATACGGATAGCCTTTTCGACCACAGAAGCGGCGTAGCGCTCCATCACCGTTTTCAGGCCCAGTCGTCGCAGCATTACCGAAATTACAGCTAATCCAGAGACATCATCTTCAACGACTAAAGCACTAAAATTTTGAAACTCTGTCATAATTCCTCTCTCTGGCTTTATTAAAGCGTGACCGGCTTCTTGCGGTCTAAAATTCAATTTGCAGCATCACCGGTTGAGTTCCACCACATCCGATTGTACCAGACCTTTTAATATGTAGAACTTTCAGTTGGTAAATTAATGATAAAAGTTGTGCCTCGGCCAACCTGACTGGAGACCTCGATGTGGCCATGGTGTAACTCCACCAAGGTTTTCGTAATCGGCAGCCCCAGCCCGGGGCCGGAAACTTGATTCGCGTCGGTTAACTCCGTCGACGTAAATCCCTGGAAAATCTTCGGCAATATCTCCGGCATAATGCCGCAGCCGGTATCGGCTACCTTCATAATTACGCTTCCGTTTTTAGCATACAGGCCAAGATGGATGACGCCGCGTTCAGTAAATTTGACGGCGTTTGAGAGCAGGTTAAGCATGATTTGGCGCAATCGCAGCCTGTCACCCTGTATCGCCGGCAGATCCGGCGCGATGTCTGTGGTTAGGATAACCGGCTTATCGTATAGTAATTCATCGACAAGTGGTACGACTTCGCTCACAAGTTGGGGCAGGCTTACCGGGCGTGTCAGCAGAGTCATATGGCCGGCCTCTATTTTACTCATATCCAGAATATTGTTAATTAATTCGAGTAACCTTTCCGCACCTCGCAATGCTTGCTTAAGATAAATAACTTGTTCCTCGTTTAACGATCCCCCATCGTCGAGCACAAAGCCAATGTAATTGATAATGCCGTTGAGGGGCGTTCGCAGCTCGTGGGTTACATTGGCCAGAAATTTACTTTTTAGTCGGGTTAACTCTTCCGTTGTCTGGACTGCCCGATCCAATTCGAGGCTCAACAACGCCAGTGAAATTTGCTTTTGGACCTCCGTAAAAATGGTCTGCTCCCGGGCTGTGAAGACTTTGCCATTCGGTTTTGGTCCCAAATAAAGTGTACCGAGCGAAACCTTATTAATGTTCAGAGGCAGCTGCAGCGCGTAGGGGATGCTGGGTACATTGGTTGTCGATAACTCGGCAGATTGCAGCGAAAAATCTGTGGGGATGTTCCAGCTCACTAATGCTCCCAGTTCACGATGGGATCTTACCTTTAGTAGTTCGCGCGATAAAATACGCAAGTTGATCTTTAGGTCATTGAGGCTATAAGAAAGATTGCGATTTGCCCACCAGTGGCGTGCGCTGCCGTAAATTAACCGTACTGCCAGAAATGTTATGATTGTCGACAAGATCACACTTAGATCTTTTGCGGCTAAGCGACTATAACCAACGTTGATGGGGCTGGTCAGGCTGAGCAGCACCAGGCAAATGGCCAACACGGTGCTGATTGTTCCCAGGTAAAAAACTTGTTGATAGCTAATCCGGCTTAGCCCAAATACATGGTAGCGAAAAATAACAAATAATATGGAGATAGGAATGGCCCAATAAATATATCGCCCCAAGGTTTCGTGGATGGCAATGAGACTCCCATAAACGTTCAGGATGGGGATGAGGACATTATGCAACATAAGGCTCAAGGGTAGTATGAAAGCAATGAGCAGCGCAACTGCCTGCTTGCGCTCGAGGGACCTACTTGCTTGGTAGGTTTTGAGGAGCAATACAATGCCGCCCGCAGCATAAAGACCAAAATAGAAGTTCAAAGCAAACTCAAAACTAAAGATCATTGCAGGAGAATTAATGAGTACCGGCAGGTAGATGAGCATCGGTAAAACGGGTAAGTAGATAAGGGGCAGTAAAAACTCCCATCGCCGCAGGATCTGTTTTTCGTAGGGGAACTGCAAAAGAAAATGCAGGAGCAGGGGGGGCATCAGAATCCGACCGGCGAGGCTGCCGATAAAATTTACGTAAAACCAATTACCCGTGGTAAAGTCCGGCAAACTGGCCAAAGAATAAACGGTGGCCAGCGTATAAAGGCCAAACAGTTTAACCGAGCCTGATTGAGGACGCAGATAAATCAAGGCAGCGGTCGTAGCCAGGGTCAGCGCCGCGATAAAAACAGGTAGGCCGACAAGTTGGATGAAGTCTTGGTTGGAAAAGCGGCGTGCCGGCAAGAGGACGGTTACCTCACTGCCATCCATTTTGTGCAGGTTATAGGTGATTTGCCGGCCCGGGCCCTGCTGGCGCAGGTAATCGAGCCAGCCCTGCCCGGACAGGGTTTGATCATCCACGCTTAGAACCATATCGCCTGGAGCAATGTTTTCTTGCCAAGCAGGCCAATGGGGTAGGTTACTCCCGGTTATAACATGATGGCGATGTAGGAAACCGGCAAAGGGCCGGTTAATCCAGTTTCGGCTCAACCACAAATTATTTAAAACAAAAACCAGGGTAAGCCCGACACAGGCCAGGAGTAACCCCTGCAAAACAATATTTGTTGATAAGTTAGCACGCTGGCGTTTCAGAGGAGCTAACATAACGAATTATTCTTTATGGTGGCTAAAGGTCAATTATCTCCGTAATGCGGTGGAAAGACCCTGTGGTTAGTTTGTGGGCAAGCACATCGCCAACCCCCTACAATTCCCTCTTTAATTGGACCGGCCGACTCATCACGGGGCTGGAGGGCCTACTAATCGGAACCATAGATAGCGGCAGGGCAATCGTAAATACGGAGCCCTGGCCCGGTTCACTTTCCACGCTAATCTGACCACCGTGCAATTCTACTAAGGCCCGGGCAATGGGCATGCCCAGCCCGGTACCAAAATGACGCCGGCGCGTTGGCAGGTTGTCACTGCTGCCGTATGCCAGCACCTGTTGATAATCCTTAAAGATGAGGGATAAGTTGTCTTCGGTAATGCCGATACCCGTATCCCTAATGCTTACGAATATTCGTTCGTTTGCCGGCCATGCCTTCACCAAAATAAAACCTTCTTTGGTGAACTTGACAGCATTGGCGAGAATGTTAAGCAAAATTTGCCGCACCCTTAGCCGGTCGGCGTAAAGAGGGGGGAGATTTTCGGCCAGGTCTGCTTTCAATTGAACCGGCTTATTTTGCAGCATGCTTCTCACCATGGCCAGCGCTTCCTCAATCACCTCTTCTAAGTTCATTATCGCAAACCGGAGCGTCAATTGTCCGGTTTCAATTTTGGTAATATCCAAAATTTCATCCAATACGTTCATCAAATGTTCTGAACCCCTAACCGCACGCTGAAGGTATTCGACGTGCTCTTCATTCACTTGGCCCAAGATTCCGTCAGCCACCAATCCGGTCGAATTGATAACCGAATTCAGCGGTGTTCTCAACTCGTGAGATAGATTGCTGAGAAAATTACTCTTGAGCTGACCGGTTTGCTCAGCGACCCGGCGCGCTTCTGCCAACTGTACAAAGGATAGAACCAGCGAAACCTGCTCCTGCAGCTGTTTAAGCGCCATTTGCTCCGCCCCGCTAAAGGTGCGACCCGACCGTTTAGGGCCAATTGATAAAGTGCCTAAAATACGCTCTCCCATCTCTAGCGGCAGTCTTAGGGCATCCGGCGGACGTGGTTTGGAGTCTTCCTGCAACAAGACGTACGTAATCTGTAAGCGGTCCGGCAGCGTGTTGGCCAGAAAATTTTCGAGATCTGGCCGCGCGTCGATTCTTGTCAATTCTCGGCAAGCCGTATCAATTTCTTCTCTGAAGCCGACGGAGTCGGGAAAACATAGATAGTCAATCAGATTTTGTACCCAACGATAAAGTGGACCCAGGACAAAAAGCGTAACCACCGTCGATAGTATGATTACCGACGTTTTTTGTATTTGGCCAAATAAAATTAACAGCCAATCCAGCGGGGTCATAATGGTCAGAAATGTAAGTAATATGGCCAAGGTATAGCTTGTGGCAATAAGGCAGAAGCGAATAGCTTGCCAGCGTTTATTTGACCACCGTCTCAGAAACGAGCGGGGACTTCTTGCCGCGTGTGATCGAGTCATAAAGCGTTTTCGGTCCTGACGTGTTATCCATACTGCCTGTTCCAAGCGTGAACAAGCCAACGGAATCGCAAATTACCCATAGTAATAATAACATAGGATCTGGTAATTGGTGGTTACAAAGTCATTAAGGAAATTGGACCAAGCTACCTTAAAATTTGCTCAAATTGGCCAATTATAGCGGCAAACGAGGCCTAAAAGTCTAAAAGTATGGTATAATTAAAAATACCCCATTAAAACA
>JBFGLD010000420.1:0-5663 GCA_041576335.1 Anaerolineae bacterium
AATCTTGAGGAATCGACTAGCAATTTGACCGTATCACTTAGTGTGGAGGAAACAACGGCCTTACTCCAAGATGTACCAGCGGCCTACAACACCCGAATTAACGATGTGCTATTGACAGCATTAACCGAAACCTTTGCCCAATGGACTGGTAAACGAGTGCTGCTTATGGATCTTGAGGGGCATGGACGGGAAGACATTTTAGCCGATGTTGATCTGTCGCGAACCGTTGGCTGGTTTACCTCAATGTTTCCATTGGCTCTTCATTTGCCGGATAACGATGATCCTGGTGAGGCCCTTAAATCAATCAAAGAACAAATCCGGCAAATTCCTCAACGCGGACTCGGGTATGGAATTTTGCGTTATCTGAGCCCAGAAGAGCAGATCCGCAAAAAATTGGCCGCTCAACCTGCCGCCCCCATCCTATTTAACTATCTTGGCCAGTTTGACCGAGTGCTGCCCAACTCCAAGCTATTTACTCTAAACAATGCCTTGCGGGGGTCTTATGCATCCTGCGGACCGCGACAGCACTTGTTGGATATTAATACCTTTGTCATCAACGGCTGCCTACGGATAAAGTGGACTTATAACCAGCACCTTCATTACACAGCAACGATTGAGCAGCTAGCCCAGTGGTATCTTGAGCACTTGCGTCACCTTATCAGCCATTGTTTGGCTCCAGAAACAGGGGGATTTACGCCTTCCGACTTCCCACTAATCCAACTGAGCCAATCCGATTTGGTCAAAATCCTCAACGACGGTGCCGATGTTGAGGATATTTATCCCCTTTCGTCATTACAACAGGGCATGCTATTCCACACCCTTTATGCGCCGGAAGCAGGGTTCTATGTGCTGCAATTTAGTGGCCAACTGCCGGCGGGTGTTGACATCGATGCATTTGCTCAGGCATGGCGAATGGTGGTTAATCGTCATGCGGTTCTGCGGACCCGCTTTGTCTGGCACAATCTCACACAACCCTTACAGATTGTCCATCGAACGGCTAAGCTACCGCTTTTTCATGAGGATTGGCGCCATCTTTCTTCAGTGGAGCAAGAGCATCGTCTGGAAATGGCCCGACACGACCGCTGGCGTGGCTTTGATCTGTCGGGTTATCCCCTGACCAGCGTGATTTTGGTTCGTCTCGCCGCCGATCAATATCGTCTTATCTGGAACTTTCACCATATCCTGTTTGACCGCTGGTCTATGTCGCCAATCCTGCAGGATGTCTTCACCCTCTATGCGGCTCTCACGCAGGCGCAGTCGCTGCCACCAAAACCACTGCATCAATATCGGGATTATATTGCCTGGGTGCAAAATCAGGGGCTGGAATCGGCAGAAGCATTTTGGCGCAATACACTCAAAGGGTTTTCCCAACCAACTCCCTTGCTAAACGATCGTGACCCAGGTGGTGTTCCTGGCGAGGAATCGAATTTTGGCCGCCAACGATTTTCTCTGACCATGGCTTATTCTGATCGGCTTGCTGCTTTGGCCAAGGCACATCGCCTGACACCAAATACCATAATCCAAGGGGCGTGGGGATTGCTATTGGGCTACTGGAGTAATCAACCTGATGTTGTGTTTGGTTCAATCGTTCCAGGCCGGCCGGCCGAGATGCCTGGCTCGCAAACAACAGTTGGGTTATTTATGAATACGCTACCTACCCGGGTTCGGGTGACTCCAGCGGCGCGGTTAGTCGATTGGCTTCAACAGCATCAGGACGAGCAACTAGAGATGCGCCGGTTTGATTTTACGCCACTGGTGGACCTACAAACCTGGAGTGATGTATCACCAGGCCGCCCTTTGTTTAACAGCATCATTGGCGTGCAAAGTGCGACGCCGAATAAGCCCTTACTTTTGGATTTGGCCAGTGGTTTTGGCATGCACGATTTTGACCTGGTTGATTGGAATAGTCTTCCCTTGAGTCTGGCCGTAGAAATCAGTGAAACTGTGCAGGTAGTGATAAAATATGCCCGCAGCCACTTTACTGACGCGACCGGTATTCAGATGGCGCATCATTTTCATACCCTGTTGCAGGCAATAAGTAGCCAACCCCAGGCGACGTTGCAGGAGTTCTTGGATATACTGACGGAGTGTGACAAGTCAAGCCAGCAGGAAACACGCCAAACGCAAAAAAAATTGCGCTCACAGAAAATTAAGCATGCGAAACGTAAATCTATCTCCATTACGAAGAAAGGTTTAGGCTGATTATGAAAAACCTAAAAGTAAAAAGACAAGGAACCAAACGTTTTAGCGGTATCAAACGTAAACGAGTCCAGGTCTCGCAGAAAAATTTGGTCAAGCTCGGCCATCTTCCTGGCCTGGATTCGATGCCATTGTTGATTGAACCGGCCCTTGATGGGGTCAACCTACTGACCTGGGCTGCGGATAATCAACAATATGTTGACGATTTGCTGTGGCAGCACCACGCCCTCCTCTTCCGGGGTTTCGGTATCAATACGGTCGCGGCTTTTGAGGAGTTTGTGAGCCTCACCTCGCAAGATAGACCGTTGGAATATCGGGATCGCTCTACCCCCCGCACGACAAAAGGCACCGGAACCTACACCTCTACCATTCACCCGGCCGACCAGCGGATCAATCTCCACAATGAGGGAACGTATTGGTTGAAATGGGCCACCAAACTCTACTTCTGCTGCACAATACCGGCGACGCAGGGAGGCGAAACTCCGTTGGCCAATGTAAGCAAAGTTTATGAACGGCTTGATCCCACCATTTTGCAGGAATTTGCCAAGAAGAAGATGATGCTGGCCCGTAATTACAATGATGGCTTTGGCTTGCCCTGGCAAGAAGTCTATCAGACTGAGGATAGAGACGAGGTTGAAACCTATTGCCGGGAAAATCTGATCGAGTTTGAGTGGAAAGGGGGCGACCGTCTTCGTACCAAACAAATCCGACCGGCCATACGAAAACATCCCAAAACAGGTGAGTTGGTTTGGTTCAATCACGCGGCCTTTTTTCACTACACCACCCTGGAACCGGCCGTGCGGGATGCGCTTCTGGCAGAATTTGGAGCGGAGGGTTTGCCTTATAACACCTACTACGGAGATGGCAGCCCGATCGAAGCAGACGTAGTTGAGCAGATTCGCCAGGCCTACGAGGCCGAAGAGGTGATGTTCCCCTGGCAAGTCGGCGACGTGCTCTTATTGGACAACATGTCCATCGCCCACGCTCGCGAACCTTATAGCGGTGACCGCGAAATCTTAGCCTCGATGACTGAGGCGTATGGTGGTACCGAGGATTAAAGCTGAAGATCCAAAAGGAAAATTATGACAAATGATATAATCGAGGGATTTCGCTTATCCCCGCAACAAAAACGATTATGGGCCCTCCAGCGAAACGATAGTGCGCTGCCCTACCGAACCCAACTCACCCTTGATTGGACCGGCGATTTGGCAGCAACTGATATGCAGGTGGCCTTGAACGATGTAGTCCGGCAAACCGAAATTTTCCGTACCACATTTCAACAACCAAGCGGGATGGCTTGGCCGGTGCAGGTGATTGCGGATTCGATGCCGCCTTTGTTTCACACAGCTGACCTTAGCCCGATGGCGGAACCGCTGCGACAAGCTGAGCTAGACAAAATTGCAGCTAAGATGCTCGAACAACCGCTTGATTTAACCAACGGGCCATTGCTCCAAGCGGCATGGCTGACGCTGGCTGATACCCACCATAAGCTAATTCTGACGCTACCGGCACTCTGTGCCGATGCGGCCACGCTCAATCTCCTCGGCGTTCAATTGGCAAAAGCGATCGCGGCTCAGAGGCAGCGGAACGGTCCGGCAGACGAAGAATACATCCTGCAATATGCCGATTTGGCTGAATGGCAATTTGAGATTTTGGAATCGGATGAGGCCCAGTTGGGCGTTGATTATTGGGACAAGCAGCCCCTTAATTCCTATCTTGATATCCAACTTCCCGGCCAACAACCGGCTACCGCCGCTGGGTTTAAGTTCCAGGCCTTACACCAACCCCTCGATCCGAAAATGGCCACCAAGCTGATAGCGTTAGCTCAGGCCCAAGAGACTCCCGTCTCAATATTTTTTTTGGCGGCTTGGCAAGTCCTCCTGTCTCGCCTCACCGGGCAGGTGGACATTGTGGTTGGAACGCTGTGTGATGGTCGAACATACGAGGAATTGGCAGAGGCCTTAGGACCCCTGGCCAAATATTTGCCCTTGCACACCCATTTGGACTCAGCTCTCTCATTTAAAGAGCTGTTAGGTCAAACAGTGGACATAGTCGGCCAAGCGTTCGAGTGGCAAGAGTTCTTTTCGTGGGAACGATTGCGTGATGATGAAGCGACCGCTTTTTGCCCAATCTGTTTTGAGTTCGATGAAAGCGTGACCATTGAGGCCGAGGCTACGACCGGTACAATCACGGCAACCACTCAAACGATCGATCGCTTTGTCCTCAAATTGGCCGGGTTTCAACAGGATGACACGTTGTTAACCACTTTCCAATACGACGCTACCGTTTTTGCTTCAACTGATGTCAAGCGGATGGCCGACCAGTTTCATAAACTATTGGAGTCTATTGTCGAGCACATTGAAACCCCGATCAGCGATCTTGACCTTTTGCCCGCCGACCAACGTCAGCAAGTGGTGGTTAAGTTTAATCAGACGCAGGCTGATTATCCAACCGATCAGCCCATCCAGCGTGTGATCGAACGACAGGTTGAACAGACTCCAAATAGGGTAGCGGTCGTATTTGAGGATAAGCGGTTGACCTACGCCGAACTCAATGCTCAAGCCAACCAACTAGCTCATCGTCTGCGCACCTTGGGCGTGGGGCCGGACACTTGTGTTGGTATCCACGTCGAACGTTCTCTGGAAATGATGGTTGGGTTGCTAGGTATTCTCAAAGCCGGCGGGCTCTATGTCCCACTCGACCCGGAATACCCGCCGGAGCGATTGGCCCTAATTTTGACCGAGACAAATGCCCCGGTCCTCCTGACCCAGGAGAGGCTGTTGGGCGGCGTTGATGCTTATCAAGGACAGATCATTTGCTTAGATCGAGATTGGTCTACCATTGCCACCAACCCTGAGATCAATCCGGTCTTAAATGTGGGGCCTGAAAATCTGGCCTACGTCATCTTTACTTCCGGCTCAACCGGCAGGCCAAAAGGAGTTCCGATTAGCCATCGCAATCTCGTTCATTCCACCGCCGCGCGACTTCAATATTATGAAGCTCCGGTCGAACGATTTCTCCTGCTATCTTCCTACTCCTTCGATAGTGCGGTGGTGGGGCTGTTCTGGACCATGTGCAGCGGCGGAGCGCTCGTGCTGCCGCAAGAAGGGCTGCAACGTGATCCGGAGCAGTTAGCCGCCTTGATTGAGACCCAACAGATCACTCATTTGTTGGCTTTGCCTTCACTTTGGTCCTATATCTTAACTGAAACTAGTCGTTACGACCTGACCTCCTTAAAAACAGTTATTGTCGCCGGTGAAGCCTGCTCTAAAGCATTGGTCGACCAACATCAGCGCTTATTGCCTGCTACGGCCCTCTTTAATGAATATGGCCCGACGGAAGGGACGGTTTGGTGCAGCGTCTACGACTGTGGGACCCCGGATACAGCGCCGACGGTCTCTATTGGACGCCCGATTGCAAACATGCAAATCTACATACTTGATCCGCAATTGCATCCGGTTCCG
>JBFGLD010000421.1:0-5663 GCA_041576335.1 Anaerolineae bacterium
CTCTATCGTCAAAATGGCGAATATCGAATGGCCATAATTTCAGGAGAAACGGTTGATATTTCGCAACGAGAACATAATGCCTTTGTCGAGGCGCGGGGTAGCCATCAACTGCCCACTGCTTTCCTCAAAATGGATATCGACTTAGAGAAATTTCTTGATGAATTTGGCTCCAATCATATTTTGGGGGTGGCCGGAACTTACGTACCTGATTTGAAACATTTGTGTAATATGCTTCAAATCAGGCCGGTTTTTCTGAACAAGTAGCCATGTTTGAAACAGTTTAAACAGACACAGCCTGGTAATTATCTCGCTCATTTAGTTAAGAAGGTGAAATGAGCTGCCATGCCCAACAAAAAATATCGATTTGGGCTCATTCGTATCCACTTGTAAGCTGGTCAAAAGTCGGACAAGCCCTGGTACCTCTTCTTGCTAATGGATACGAGGTTGCGTATGTCCGTGAAGTGGCGTAAGATTAGGGGGTTTCTCGTCGCTGGGGTCTTGGGCAGCCTATTGGGTTTGATTGACGCGCTATGCGGATGGCCGGTGACTTGTGGCGGTGGGGGTCTATTTCCTTGAGGTAATGTGATAAGGGAAGGAATCTCTAATGAAAATAGCTGTTGCCAGCGATGAAAAGACGCCATTGACCGATTTTATCATTGAGGATTTGAAAGCTCGTGGACACGAGCCAATTTTGTTTGGCCCGCTGATTGGTGAAGCGTTACCTTGGACGCTGGCTTCGGAACAGTTGGCCGATGCCGTGGCCCGGGGTAATGCGGATGAGGGGGTGCTCTTTTGCTACACCGGCACAGGTGCATCGATGGCGGCCAACAAAGTGCCCGGCATTCGAGCCGCGCTGTGCGGCGATGCCCAAACCGCTAAAGGGGCCCGTTGGTGGAACGATGCCAACGTACTGGTGATGAGCCTGCGGGCGACCTCTACCGAGGTGGCTAAAGAGATCCTCGACGCCTGGTACTCTGAACACGTGCGAGCAGATGAGAAAGCAACCATCGCCCAGTTGCAGGAGATCGAGGCGCGCCATTCGAAAGAATCCTGATAGGCCAAGTGGGTCGCACCGCGCCACACGTGAACCGTGATAGAGGTTATTGGTTAAGACTGCTCATTTTTTTTGCCTTGGCCCTGAGCCTAGCCTTGTCGAGCCTACCCTTTCTGCTCGGCTCGGTTTCTACGCTCGGGTTGCTGTATGCGCCCTGCCTTGGACGCGAGCCGAACCCGTCCGACTACGACTATTCGTGGGAGGATGTGACCTTGCCGGCCAGGGCCGGGGGTCGTTTTCGAGCCTATTTTATTCCCGGTACGAACGGGGCTACAATAATTATTCCGCCCTCGCTCTCAAGTGGGCGCGGCAGTCGTTGGCCGGAGACGCTGCTGCTGTTGCGTCACGGTTACAACGTTTTCACCTTTGAGTCCCGCCGCTGCGCCGGCATGGGGCCGCTGAGTCTCGGCTACCGGGAAGTCGACGAGGTAGCCGATGCGCTGGATTATTTACTTACCCGGTCCGACGTCGATCCTGACCGGATTGGCCTTTATGGCTTTTCCTCAGCCGGCGCGACCGCGGTCATGTCCGCAGCCCGGCTGCCGGCCATCAGGGCCGTTGTGGCTGAAGGAGGTTACGGCGATTTTGTGGCCAATGCGCTCGGTGTTACCCAGCGTGATGGCTGGCAGGGCTGCATTGAAACAGCTTACCGCTGGTCCTTTAGGCCAACCTACCGGCTGGTGACCGGCCTTGAACTCGAAAGCCTTAGTCCCGTTAGTGTCATCGACCGGATTGCGCCGCGTCCGATTCTGCTGATCTATGGCAGCAACGAAATCAGCTTGTCGGGCGGGCGCGAGCAAAAAGCTGCCGCCGGCGGCAATGCAAAACTATGGATTGTCGAAGGGGCCGGTCACGGAAATTATCTAGCCGTCGCTCCGAAAGCCTACGAAGCTCGACTGATCAGATTTTTTGATGCGTCTCTCAAATGAGCCGTCAGTTGTTACGGTAACAGATGGCCTTGTAGTTCCGGCAAAATTTCCGTTTCGGCGGTTTATTGCCACTGTCTGACGAATGACCAATACTCACAGAGCACAGCTGACGGTCGACAAACGAAAAAATCAGCGTCCATTGATTTATCGATGGTCACCGGTTGTTTGCTGCCAAGGCTAAGAAGCTGTTTTAAAAGACTGGGCCAGTCTTAAAATGTTCTCAAATTTGAGCTGAAAGCAGTCTAATTCAGACTGGGCCAGTCTAGCCGGCGGTACGTTTAAAACAGTCTCTAAGCTTTGTTTTGCCTGTTGAAACGCCAACAATCAAAAACTCATCGAGAAAGGTTTTATTATGTCCAATAATTTGAACGTAGCCCCTAACCTAATGAAGCAGTCCCTCAAGGCCGGCCGGCCGGTCGTCGGCACCATGATCGCCGAGATCCGCCAGCCGTCCGTGGTTCAGCTTCTGGCCCACGCCGGTTTTGATTTTGTCATCATCGACAATGAGCACGGTGCCTTCAATATCGAAACCGTCGCCGATTTGAGTCGGGCCGCCAGGACCATCGGGCTGACGCCGGTGGTGCGTGTGCCGGACGTGACCTACCCTTACATCGCCCAATCGCTCGACGCCGGCGCGCAGGGCGTGATGATCCCTCGCATTACGGATGTCGAGCAGGTGCGCTATGCGGTGCAGGTTATGAAATATCCGCCGGTCGGTATACGCGGCCTGGCCTTGAGCCGCGGGCACACCAACTTCCAGTCCGGCCCTATGGCCGAAACGATGGCTCAATTTAATAAAGAGACGCTGCTCATCGTCCAGGTGGAGACGCGGCCGGCTGTCGAACAGGTCGATGAGATTTTGGCCGTTGCCGGGGTTGACGTGGCCTTGGTTGGCCCGTCCGACCTGTCGATAGCGCTGGGCATCCCGGGCCAGATGGAAGCCCCGCCTATGCACACGGCCATCGAAGCCATGCTGGCCGCCTGCCGGCGTCACGGCGTAGCCCCGGCCATTCATATGAACGATCTCAAGCTGGCCGTTTATTGGGCCCAACAGGGCATGCAGGTGATCAGCTCCAACGCCGAAACCGGCTTGATGATCAAGGGCGGGCTCGAGGTGACCTCAACGGTCAAAGCGGCGTTTGGGCAGTAGCGTCACACGCCGGGCACGACAGCGGGGTGCGACTGGATGGTGGGCGGCATCTATCGATCGATTGAAAGAAAGAATTACCGTGCGGCAGTGATGCCGGCTAATGTCAAGCCATGTGAGAAACCGATATGAACGACAAAGAGGCGCTTATCAAAGAAATCCGCAGAGCATTTGGCCGGAACCCCTATCCGGGGGACAAGTTTTTGCAGGGAAGTTTTGACGGGTGTGAACCCTACGAAGTGGTCGTGCCTTTTAGGGGCAGGGATGATTGGCAAAACGTCGACTCGGAGCTGCTCGACACCCATTACTCGGCGCTCAGCTTTTTTTCCGAAGCGGCGTTGAGGTTTTTTCTCCCGGCCTATCTCATTGCCGATTTGAATGGTGAGCTTCAAACAGCGGACCCTTTGTTCGTCTTGGTGCACGGCTTTAGCGATCTGGCGATCGAGCACCAGACGAAGATAGGTGTTTTTGTACGCAAGACCGGAAGAAGCTCTTTCGTGAACCCGAAGCGGTATGGCGGGGCAACGTTTTATGATTATGCGCGCTGGCGCCTGTCCGTCTTCACCCGGGAAGAGGCGCAGGCGATCGTGGCTTATCTGCGTTACAAAAAAGCCTCCGATCCCTACAATTTGCAGATCAAGGAAATAGAGGCGGCCCTCAATCTGTACTGGTTGGAACGAGCCGAAAAGGCGCCGCTGGCTGAAAGCCTCAGGCAGCACCTGATCGAAGAAGAAAAATATTTGGCTGCCCTTAATTCTGAGGCCGATGACCACGGCTAAGGGGGCCGACCGGATGACCATCTACCAACTTTATCTTGAGTCGGGCCCGAAGCGCGGTTTCATCTTTGCGCAGCACGGAAGATTGGTGTAACCTGACCTGATAAATAGCATCTCATGGCAAGGTGGCACATTAGATTAAGTAGTAAAGTTTAAAATCATTTGACGAAGATTTGATCATCTTCTAATAACCGGGGAGGTTAAAATGGATAAGAAAACTCTAGTTGACCATCTGAACGAGGACCTTGCGGGCGAACTTGGCGCAATTATCCAATATCTTACTTATGCCGCCAAGGCCACCGGGCCATATCGCCCCCAACTTGCCCAGTTTTTTTTGACTGAAGTGGCCGATGAACAAATGCATGCTCAGTTCTTGGCCAATAAAATTGTAGCCCTTGGGGGAGAACCGACGACCACACCGCGGCCGGTACCGCCGGCCCACACAAATCGTGAGATGTTGGAAGCTGTCCTGGCTGCTGAGCTGCAGGCAGGCAAGGATTACACCGCCAGAGCCAATGAGGCTGAAGAATATGGAGATAAAGGCTTAGTTGTCCAACTTGAAGATATGGTTCGGGACGAGACGGGTCACTCGGAAGAGACAGAGCGTATCTTACGTGATTGGCCGCTCTAATCCTTTAAAACATGAGTTGTTCGATCTACGTATAAGCCGGTAATGGTTGTAGAGCTTGTGCAAGTAATCAGCCCGACTCATCATAGTGAGGCCGTTTGTGGCGAGAACTCATGTGCGCCACCTAACGGCTGGCCCTTATAAAAGCCGCTCTGCTATAAGCCCTGCTGACAGCAAGAGACCATAGATCAATTCCAGGCGGGCCGTGCCGGCCAGGGCCTGGTTGAGGCGCCGGCCGGTGGTGGTGAAGATGAGTTTAAGCAGCGGAATCGCCAGCGGCAGCGATAGCCAGGTGAGCATGACCCAAGGGGTAGCTCGGCCGCCCAGCCAAATGCCGAGGGGAACCAGGTACGATAGGCCCAGTAGAAGTAAATACTGGGCCTGGGCACCTTCCGGGCCAAGCCGCACGGCCAGGGTTTTCTTACCCGCGGCCCGATCGGTGTCGACGTCGCGCAAGTTGTTGACCACCAGAATAGCCGTGGCCAGGAGGCCAACCGGAATCGCCGCCCAAATAGCCAGCGAACTGACCGTACCGGCCTGCACGTAATACGTGCCACACACGGCTACCAAGCCAAAAAAGATAAAGACAAACAAATCGCCCAGGCCGTGGTAACCCAGCGGAAACGGCCCGCCGGTGTAAGCAATCCCCGCCAGGATCGAGAGTATCCCGATCACGACGACCGGCCAGCCGCCGACGAAAACCAAATAAAGGCCGATCACGGCAGCCAGGCCAAAGGTGAGCCACATTCCGGCCAGCACGGCCTGAGGTGGCATAAGTCCGGCCTGGGTAACGCGCAGGGGGCCAAGGCGTTCGCCCGTATCGGCCCCTTTCCGGTAATCGAACACGTCATTGGCAAAATTGGTGCCGATTTGAATCAGCAGCGCCCCCATTAAAGCGGCCAGGGCCGGCCCAAAACGGAAAGCGCCCTCGCCAATGGCCACGGCCGCACCAACAATGACGGGTACGGCCGCCGCAGGCAGCGTTTTGGGGCGGCTGGCGAGGAGCCATATTTGAAGTTGGGATAATTCCGGACTGGTAGGGGCCAATTTTCGGTGTTTAAAGACTACTTGGTCCAACTAAGTCGTTCTTCAAGCCAGCCGCGGCTGGCATTGATGTCTGAGCCGATAA